>CAYJVI010000044.1:0-8900 GCA_964373595.1 uncultured Methanosarcinales archaeon
GTACAAACTTTAAATAGCTTTTTCGAATCTATGGATTTAAAGTATTATTCCGAATTTGATGGTAGGCCGGATGATATGAAAAAGTTAATTCAATATCTAAATGCTCAACGAGTATAAAACAAGTTTATGTAATGCACCCCTTCTTGGGTTTACAATAAGTTAAGCTATGCTTTTATTTAAAAACTACTGTTCAAATTCTATTGGCGGCTTTCTCGACAAACCATCTAATGCATATACTTAATCTCCATAATCTATTTAAAGAACAACACGCTTGAGAAAAGATGGTTCAAAATGAAGCTTGGTTTGACGTTTTCAGATGTTCTTCTCGTTCCTAAAAAGACCCCTCTTCGTTCTCGAACAGAAGCAGACACACGAACCAGATTCACCCGAAATGTTTCACTCAATATCCCCTTAGTCAGTTCTAACATGGCTACGGTAACGGAGCATAAAATGGCTATCGCTATGGCCAGAGAAGGCGGCTTGGGAGTTATCCACCAGTTCAACATGGTTGAAGAGCAGGTAGAAGAGATCAGGAAAGTAAAAAGAAGCACCAGCCACGTTATTGAAAATCCTCTTTCTGTGCCGCAGACAATTACTGTTGCTGAAGCAGTGAAGATTATGAAAACGGAAGGAGTGACCAGCCTGCTGGTAATGAGCGGGGAAGAACTTCTGGGCATTTTTACCTCGCGTGATTACTTGTTCGAAGAAAATTTGGACAAGAACATCACTGAAGTCATGACTCCCAAAGAACGCTTGATCACTGCGCCGTATGGAATTGAGCTGAAGGAAGCAAAAGCGATCCTTCATAAGCACCGCATTGAGAAATTGCCTTTGTTAGAGGATGGAAGATTGCGCGGCTTGATCACGACCAAAGATTTACGAAAACTAGAGCAATGGCCGAATGCCTGCCGGGATGACAAAGGACGATTACGTGTAGGGGCTGCGGTGGGAGTTAAAGATACTTTAGAAAGAGCAAAAGCATTGGTTTATGCAGGGGCGGACGTGATTATTTTAGATATCGCTCATTGCCATTCGGAATTAGCCATTCAGCGGATAAGAGAATTCAAGCAACATTTCCCGCAGGTAGATTTGATGGCCGGAAACATCGCTACGGCGGAAGCGGCGAAAGATTTGATTGAAGCCGGTGCCGATGGATTAAAAGTAGGCATAGGACCTTCTGCAGTTTGCACCACTCGAATTATGTCTGGAGCAGGGATGCCGCAGCTTACCGCTATTATGGACGTAGTTTCGGTAGCAAAATGGCACGATATTCCGGTCAGCGCCGACGGAGGAATGCAATATCCTGGAGATGTGGTGAAGGCCATTGCTGCAGGAGCTTCGACCATATATTCAGGAAGCTTCTTTGCCGGAACGGATGAAGCGCCCGGATACATCATTACCAAAGACGGAAAACGGTACAAGCGATACATGGGCAGCGCATCCTATGACAGCAACCACGAACGAAAAGAAAATGTGGAAGGAAAGAAAGTGAAAGAGAAGCTGGATGATGTGTACGTCGAGGGTGTGGCTATTTTAGTCGATTACAAAGGTTCTGTGCGCGAAGTGATTAAAGGATTAGTGAACGGATTGCAGAGCGGCATAAGTTACTGCGGAGCCTGGGATGTCAGAGGAATGCAGGAGAATGCGGAGTTCATACAGATGACAACCAACGGATGGGAAGAAAGCAAGAGCAGGGGAGCGAAGCTGAGTGAGTGATGATGACTAAATTACTACAGAGAATCAATGGGAAACTTTGTGTGCAGAATGATAATAAGCTCTACCAAGCAATTGAATTAGAGTCTCTTGTTCACGCCGGGAACGAACTCATGGGGTTTACCGTGGAACAGAATTCGGCAAACATTGTAGCAATAAAGAAAGCATTGGAAATGGGGCAAAAATATGGTTGTGATTATGTTCTTGTTGGAAAAAATGGCATTAGATTCAACAGATCATTAAAAGACGTTCCAAATTATGTGTATATTGCCAGCTTTTATAACGAAAGGAAAAAAGCGGTGCTGAAAAGAATTAAATGAAATTCATCAAAAGATGGAAGTGCTGCCGGACGATAGAGCTTTTGATAAAAATTTTGCCTGGAGAGTTATGGAGAAAACGCTGGAGAAGATTAGACAGAAAATTCATTAAACTTTCTCAATAATTTTTTAAAGGGAAACAAAATTAAGCTAAAGATGGAATTCCCCCAACATTATAATCCCAAGGAAGCAGAACCGCGCTGGCAGCAGTATTGGGAGAAAAACAATATCTACAAGGCTGATGTAAATACGAAGAAAAAAGTGTACTCCATTGATACCCCTCCGCCAACAGTTTCCGGAAAGATGCATCTCGGGCATGCGTTCTCATTCTCGCAACAGGATTTTATCGCCAGATACAAGCGGATGCGAGGTTATGAAGTGTATTATCCTTTTGGAACTGATGACAATGGATTGGCTACTGAAAAGCTGGTACAGAAAGAAAAGAAAGTAAACCTGCGCAATTTGCCGCGGCATGAAGTTATAAAATTATGCCTGGATTTTTTGAATCAGGAACGTCCTCGCTTCGTTCAGGACTGGAAAAATATTGGAATGAGTTGCGATTTTGATTTAGTCTATTCTACTATTGACGATTATTCACGTAAAATTTCACAGAAAAGTTTTCTTGATTTGGCCAAGAAAGGATTAGTATATAGAAAAGAAGGACCAATTCTCTGGGACAGAGTCTTCCAGACCGCTATAGCACAGGCAGAGCTTGAAGATAAGAAGTTAAGATCAACACTGAACTATGTTAAAGCGCAATTGATAGGTGCTAAGAATACTTACCTAATTTATGCTACTACCCGTCCAGAATTGTTATTTGCCTGTGTCGGGATGAGTATTGAAGAAGCAGGAAAATATGTCAGATTAAAAGTAGGAGATGAATTCTGGGTCATCGGAGCTGCAACTTATGAAGAGAAATTTAAAGACTTTAAGTACAGAGTAGTAGAAAAATTATCTGGAAAAGATTTGCTTGGTAAAAAAGTTAAGATTCCTATTTCAAATAATATTGTGCCAATTAGCGACGACATTTCCGTAAAGGCTGATTATGGGACCGGGATTGTCTATTACTGTACGTATGGTGGTTTGGATTGTGTTGAATGGATGGCTCGGCATCCAGAGGCAAAGCCTATCAACATTCTTAACAAAGACGGAACATTAAATGAGAAAAATGAAAAATATGCTGGGAAACTAACTGCTGACGCAAGAAAGGAAATTATTGCTGACCTTGAAGCGCAACGAGAACTTATCAAAAAAGAAGAGATCGAACATATTGTTAATGTTGGTGAACGTTCCGGAACTGAAGTGGAGTATATTATTTCAAAACAATGGTATGTTCAGTATCTGGATAAAAAAGAGAAATTTCTGGAAGCTTCGGGACAATTACAATGGCATCCGCAACATATGAAACATCGCCTTGATAATTGGATCAAAGGCTTGAATTGGGATTGGGGCTTCTCTCGACAAAGAAATTTTGGTATTCCCATTCCAGTATGGTACGACAAGCAAGGAAAAGTCTATTATGCTGATGAAAAACAACTTCCCGTAGACCCGGTAAAAGACAGACCATTAAGTGCGCCAAAGGGAATTGAATTAATTCCTGAAACAGATGTATTTGATACTTGGTTTACTTCGGCCAGTTCACCTTTTTTAGCAATTAATCTCGTAGAAGGAAAACCAATCCACCAGAAATTGTTCCCGATGAGTTTGCGTCCGCAGGCGCATGACATCATTAACTTCTGGCTGTTTTATACTCTGGCAAAAACACAGTTGCTGCACGACGTTAATCCGTGGTCGGAAGTTGCTATTTCTGGTTTCGTTCTTGATCCCAAAGGAGAAAAAATGTCCAAGTCGAAAGGAAATGTTATTGCCCCGCAGGATGTCATTCAGAAGTTTTCCGCAGACGCTATTAGATTTTGGGCTGCGACCTCTAAATTAGGAGAAGATTTACCCTACCAAGAAAAAGATGTTCTCACCGGACAGAAATTTGTGACTAAATTATGGAATGCCTCTAAGTTCGCATTAATGCATTTAGAAGATTATAGTGATGATTATAGTGATAAAGAAGAAAAAAAGAAAGACGTAAAGGTGGCAGAAGTCTTCGATAGATGGTTATTAAGCAAATTGCACAAAGTCATTAAGGAAAGTACTGATTCATTTGAAAATTATGAGTATTCAAGAAACAAAGCAGAAGTAGAGAATTTCTTCTGGCATACATTCTGTGATAATTATCTTGAGATTATTAAGGATAGGCTGTATAATCCAGACAGACGCGGGAAAGAACAGAGGAAAAGCGCCCAGTATGCACTCTACCATAGCCTGCTGGTTATTTTGAAGATGACTGCGCCGATCATGCCCCATATTACTGAAGAAATTTATCATCTTTATTTTGCCCAAAAGGAAGGAAAAAAGAGCATCCATCTATCGTTATGGCCGGAATTCAATCAGAAATTAGTTGATGAAAAAGCGGAACTGAGCGGAGATTTAGGAGTGGACATCATCAATGCGGTGCGGAAATACAAGTCAGAACAGCAGCTGTCTATGAAAGAAGGATTTATCCGATTGATTCTGGGAAATGACGACCTGGAATTCCATGCCATGATCAAGAGCATGGAAGCTGATTTAAAGGCAGTTCTTAATGTCAAAGAGATTGTTTTTATGGGCAAGACATCATTAGAGAGTGATAAATTTAATGTTAAGATAGGATTGGTGAAGTAAGCTATTTACTCTTATTTTTCCGAAATCTTTATAATACTGCCAAGCTAAATATGAGTAAAGGGCGTGGTTAAACGTTCTACAAAAATACTGAGGTGTTATACTATGGCAGGAGCAACAGGAGTAGAAGGTTATTGTGTAAAATGTAAGTCAAAGCGGCAAATGGCTGACGCTAAGGAAGTTGCCATGAAAGGAAAGGGCGGCGTGCAGAGAAGAGCCATGAAAGGAAAATGTTCCAAGTGCGGCACCACCATGTTCAGGATCATGGGCGCAAAGAAGTAAGTACTTTCTTTTTTATCTTTTAATTTTATTAGAAATAATTTTTGTTAATGTGTTGCAAAATATTCTTGTAATTTATTTACAACAGAAAAATATGAATCATCATAAAAGGTAATTCTGGGCGGCTCTCTACCGTAAATTATCTCTCCAACTTTTGTATTATCTTTAAATAGCTCAGCATGGACTATGCCATAAGCCATATTACTTCCAGAAGCTAAACGCGCTTCTAGATCATTAAATCCTAAATCTTCAAGAGCGTCAGAGATTTTCGAGTACCTTTCCGTAAAATCAGAATTTATTATTGCCACTTTCTTAGTAAATCATAACTCCTTTAAAAGCTTTTTGTGCACTTTCCCATTCGAAAACACTACATTTGATGTTAACGACTTCCAAGGTTTTCCTTCAAAGTCAGTTACCTTTCCGCCAGCTTCTTTTACTAATAAAACGCCCGCTGCCACATCCCACGGAGAGATTTGGCGGACAAGATAGGCTTCTGATCGCGCGCAGGCCACTGACGATGATTCTAACGCAGCCGAGCCTAATTTCCGCATATCTTTTACCAGAGGATGGAATTTTGCATTTATCTTCGCTATTGGAGCATTAGTTGCATCCCCTCCTTCGCAGCTGACGAAGTAACTCTTGGCGAGGGTATTGATTTGGGAAACATGAATCCTTTTTCCATTCAAATAAGCCCCTTTTCCGTTTTCCGCAACATACAATTCTTTCAAAAAAGGAGCAAAAACAACACCTACCAAAAGTTCTTTTTTCTTCATCAAAGCAATGGAAACCGCAAAGAAGGGATTTCCTCTGGCAAAATTAGTGCTGCCGTCCAAAGGATCAATAATCCAAGTATATTCTCCTTTCTTGTCAATGAAGCCGCTTTCTTCGGTTAGGATGTTGTGGGCGGGGAATTTTCTTTGTATTTTCGTAATAATTAATTTGTCGCTTTTAACATCCTGCAGCAAATGCACTTCTTTTGCAGTTCCTCTTTTTTTTACTAAAGATACATCTTTTTTAAAAGTACGCAGCAGAAATGCTCCTGCCTTTTTTGCTACAGATACGGCAAACTGCTTCAGATCACTTTTTCTTTCCATACGCTTCCGGATTAACCGTAAACTTTGCTTTTCTTCCTTGGAGGACATCAACGATATTCTGCGCTGCTAATTCCGACATAGCTGTTCTAGCTTCAACAGTAGCCGAAGCAGTATGCGGAGTAAGAACCACATTCTTGAGTTTAGTTAATCCCTTGGTTAACTTTGGTTCCTGTTCGTATACATCTAACGCTGCGCCGGCAATTTGTTTTTTCTTTAACGCTGCTACTAACGCTTTTTCATCTATTATGGGGCCTCGCGAGGTGTTAATAAGATAGGCAGTTTTCTTCATCATCGTTAATTGCTTTTTTCCAATTAGGTGCCGTGTAGATGGCAATAACGGAACATGCAATGAAACAAAATCAGATCTCTTTAAGAGCGCAGGCAGAGAAACAAACTGAGCACTATATTCCTTTTCGAATTCCTTATTTCGTTTGACATCGTAATAGAGAACCTTAACCCCCATCCCTTTTCCCGCGCGTTCGGCAACTCCAGCGCCAATTCTTCCCAATCCGACAATGCCGATAATCTTTCCTTTCAGTTCTGTTCCCAGCAGGAGCATTGGCTTCCAGCCTTGATATTTCCCTTGGCGTATAAATTGATCCGATTCCGGAATCCTCTTGGCTATAGCCAGCATCAAGGCAAAGGTGTGTTCGGCAACTGCATCGGTTAAAACTCCTGGAGTGTTAGTTACAGGAATGCCTTTTGCTGTAGCTGCTTTTACATCAATATTATCAACTCCAACGGCATAATTGGAAACAACTTTAAGCTGTGGATTGGCACTGATGACTTCTTTATCGATTTTATCAGTTAATATACAAAGAAGCGCATCGCATTTTTTAACTTCCTTGATGAGTTCTTTCTTGGGCATGACTTGGTCTTTAGGATAGACTTTGACCCGGAAATACTTTCGCAGAAGCTGCAATCCTTTTTCAGGGATATTTTGTGTGACAAATACTCTCTTTTGAGGCATAGGATTAGAAAGAGTATTACATTATTTAAAAGTTATGTCACGCACGGAAAGAGCAACGTTTAAATAACAGAAATTCTTATTTAGCTAAAAAGAGGTGTAGATAATGATGAATCACAACTATTACATTTTTATTAAGAAAAGGTTATTGCGGGAAAAAGGATTAGAAGTTGAAGCTCTTGGTTATAATTTATCTTGTCGATTAGGCAAAAAGGAAGGAAAATTTTCTCTTGAAGCGAGATTATCTCCTCTGTCAGGAAGTCCTGATCCCATTAGTGATGATTTATTTGCGAGAATTAAGAATGATTTAGAAAAATATCTTCAAGACAATAACGAAAATGTTCCTTTAAACATTGTGTACATAGGATCAATAACTGCCAGTGATGAACAATGAAAACTTTCGACTTAATTGTCATCGGCTCCGGAGCAGGATTGAATGTCGCTGCAGGAGCAGCTGAACAAGGATTGAAAGTAGCCATCGTCGAAGAAGGACCTATGGGTGGAACTTGCCTCAACCGTGGATGTATCCCTTCAAAGATCATTATTAATTCTGCTGAAGTTGCAGAGATGATTCATCGCGCTTCTGAATTTGGCCTTACTGCATCTCTTAAAAAAGTGAATTTCAAGTTTACGACAGACAGAGCCAGCAATACGGTTGACGCTGATGCCCGTGCTATCGAAAAAAATGTCCGTACAGGAAAAAATCCAGTTTTATTCAAAGGCAGAGGAAAGTTTGTAGACAAATATGTTGTAGAAGTGAATGGCGAGAAAATCGAAGGGAAAAAAATTCTTATTGCTGCCGGCGCAAGACCATCTATACCGCCTATTCCAGGATTAGATAAAGTTCCATATATGACCAGCACCGAAGCGCTGCGCCAAACCGTCCTGCCGAAAAGCATGATTATTATTGGCGGAGGCTATATTGCAGTGGAGTTAGGATTTTTCTATGCAGAACTGGGAACAAAAATAACCATCTTACAGCGCAATGAATTGCTGGTTCCAAGAGAGGACAAAGACGTGGCTTCGCTCATTACAGAATTATGGAAGAAAAAGTATACTGTTTTAACCAGTGCTGGTGTAGTAAAGGTAGAAAAGCAAGGAAAGGATATTGCTGTTACGGTGAAAACTGGAAATAGTACCAAGAAAATTTCTGCAGAAAAACTCTTGGTTGCTACAGGCATCAAACCAAATAGTGATACGCTACGGTTGGACAAAACTGGCGTAAAGATTAACGAAAAAGGATTCATTTTCGTCAACAAATATATGGAAACAAAGGTAAAAAACATCTGGGCTCTCGGAGATATTGCCGGAGTTTACATGTTCAGGCATAGCGCAAATCTAGAAGCAGAATACGTGCTTAACAATGTTATTGGCAAGAAAAAAGCAGTTGATTATTACCCCATGCCCCATGCCATTTTTACTTCTCCGCAAATTGCCGGGGTTGGTTTGACGGAACAGGAAGCGCAGGAGCAGAAAAAAAATTATGTTGCCAGTAAATACTATTACCATCAAACTGCAAAAGGGGTTGCTCTGGCAGAGAAACACGGATTTGTTAAGCTTATTGTCGATAAAAAAACCAAGGAGATTTTAGGGTGCCATATTATCGGGCCAGAAGCGTCGATATTATTGCATGAGGTGGCTGTGGCCATGAAAGCGGGGAAGAAAAAAGCGTTGGATTTGCTGAGAGATACGGTGCATGTACATCCTGCGTTAAGCGAAGTGGTGCAGCGAGCTGCATTGAATGTTCCTTTATAGAATGAGATATGGTCATCAAAAAGAAAGGATATAAATGGATTTTGTACACCAAAGATGGAAAGA
>CAYJVI010000045.1:0-8676 GCA_964373595.1 uncultured Methanosarcinales archaeon
AAAAGCGAATAAAAAATTAAGAAAATATTATGTTTCATAATTTATGTGTCAAGGTGCTAGTATTCTCTTTTATTCCGTCTACATCTCCTGTACGCAGATCATATTCTTGTTCAACCCATTCAGTTTCATGCTCATCGTATTCAAATTTATAGGCAGCAATAAGTGATTCTGTTTTCCGCGGATCGTAAGGAAGGATGCAGTCTTTATAACCTTCATCTCCTCCCGGTCTGGTCACCGCAATATGCCTGGTGAAGATTAATGTAAGTGTGGCTCCTTTGTTCTCTGCTACTTTTTCATACCATTCTTCAACAGCATCATCATTTAGTTCGACTTCTTTGGGATTTGAAAGGCTGAGGTATAATGGCATCTTAGTAACAGGATCATCGCCGATATATTCACCCTGTCCTGGATATACTCGTCGTAATATGCCGGCGCCGGGGACTGCTTCCATGAAGAGATGATATCGATATTGATAATTGCAGAATGCTGACGGGCCGCCAACGCCTCCTACTGTGGGTTCATTAAAAACATTTGCGCCTTTAAATTCTTGGTGCGGAAAGGAGCTTTCTGTCTCGCTTACCAGATGATCAAGATTAAAGAGCGCAATTCCGCTTGCTTCCTGAGGAGCAAGAGCCTGAAATTCAAATCGCAGCAGATGAGTCCAGTATCCTCCGCTATGGCTCATGCGATTGATAACCTTAAGATTTTGCGGCATGATCTTCTCTCCGGCAAATTCTGGATCAGTATAATGCTGGTTTTGTAAAAGGTATGCTGCAGAATATTGCGGGAATTTGTCAGGAGCGCACCCGAGCAGGGATTCAAGGCTAAGCATACCATAAATGAGTAACAGTTCCCTTCTTTTTAGTAGATTTTTCATTTTTTGTACGGATTAATTTAATGCCTGCTTTTTTTCCAGGATTGGATGTAATTTATAATCTTTTGCGAAACTTCTTCCGGAGCCAGCGTAGTCGTATCAATAACCAAATCGTACTGCTTTTCATCACGGTGATCGAACCCATAATACTTTTGATATCTGGCTGCGTCTTCTTCTTCCCGTTCATAGATGCGTTTCTTCATGGCTTCAAAAGAAGTAATTTTCCCTTCGTTGCGCTGCTCCTGCGTTTTTTTATTCTGCAGATCTTTCCAGATTCTCCTGGCGCCTTCTTCGGGATCGACTTTCATGAAAATTTTTACTGATTCGGGAAGAAAGTGAAATTGAGTCCTTCCTTCCACAATGACAAATTGATGTTTTTGTTCCAATCCCTGGGCTTGGGCAGCGGCTTTTATATCGATGTCAACATCAGTTTCAGGATGCATTTTTGCATATTCGTTTAACTCCTGCAGAGTCATTCCTTTTTTGCGTGCCAGCTCACGCCGGATGCCGCCGACATAAATGCGTTCCGCGCTCAGTTTTGTTACCAAAATGGACGCAACTGTGCTCTTGCCGCTTCCCGGCGTTCCAGAAATGGTAATAATCATACCTTTGGGAATAAAAACAGTTTGTTAATAAACTATTCTTTTCTGGAATCGTAAGTTTTAAATAGATATTGATTCTTCTCAGGAAAGATGTTTGAAAAAAGAGAAGAAAAGAAGGTGTTTGAAAAAAGAGAGGAGCATAAGCCTGCTCAGAAAGGCAATATGTGGCTGGTTTTCGTTCTTCTGGTAGTAGGGGTTCTTTTAGCTGTTTTTGTCATCCGTCCTGGGGTAGTAGGATATGGAGTTTACCAGCAGGCTTCAGCTTCTAACTTAAGCGTTGAAGACTATTCTCAAAATGTTCAGCAGTTAGTGCGTGATTTGGAAGTTGTTAAAACTAATCTCTCTTCATATAATGCTTTTACTGGCGCCTTGTTAACTCAAGTAACTGAAGTTACTGATAAACTTACAGAGTGCAAAGTGGAAAATGAGCGAGGCAAGGCTGATCTGGAAGAATCGCAAAAGCAGGTTTCGGCAAAAGGAGAAGAAGTTTCCAAGCTCAAAAGTGAGATGGAAGTGAGTGTCAATCAAAAGGTAACGGAGAAAACTGCTGCTCTGGAACAAGAGAAAAATACTTGTGAAAGTTCGCTTAAATCAAAGGAAAAAGAGGTAGGGGAAGTACAGGTCAAGTATGATCAATTGGTAAAAAATACTGCACGAAGCATCTGCTGCAAGGCTAAAGTTGACAATCCTAAGATTAATTTTTATGATATAGCTGACAACAAGGTTGTCTGCCTGGAAGAAGGCAAGAACGAGTTAGTGTGTTAATTGTATGTTAACGAATGGTTTCATAGCTGCTTTTCTTTAATTTTCCTTTTTTGTCGCTGATCCACTGTTTTATCCAGAAGGCTGTCACTTTCGGCAACCCCCACTGCTGATATCTGCGCATGGAGGTTGTTGCTGGCGTTTTGATGCAGGTGTATTTTCCAAGTTTGGCAAGTTCTACGGTTAATTTTCGGTGTTCTTTAACCGTAATTTCAGGATTGTAGCCATTCACCTGATGGAAATCTTTCCTGCGGCAAATGAGGACGCCGCTGCATCCTTGATAGATATTCATGGAGTTGTAGAAATTTTTAAATCCGAGAGCAAGACGATAAGAAAACTCCGGGAGATCCGGTTGTACGGTGGTAGTGGCTACCGCATAATCCTGCGTAAATTCTTCCTTTATTTTCTGCAAAGCGTCAGGAGCCAGCTGGGTGTCGGCGTCAAGAAAAATGAGCATTTCTCCCTGCGCATTTAAAGCTCCTGCATTTCTGGCCACAGATACATTCGGTTTGGGAAGGGAAAGAAGGCGAATTTTTTTTCCTTCATGCTTTTTGGCAATTTCTTCAGTTTTATCGATGCAGCCGTTGGTGACAATGATCAGTTCGTAATCCTGGAAGGATTGTGTTCTGATGCTCTGGATAGTTTTTTCTAAGTACTTTTCTTCATTATGCGCGGGAATGATGATAGAATAAACAGGTTTCATTAGTATGTTTGGAGAGGAGGTATTTTAAAGGATTGTTATGTTGGAAAATATATTTCAGAAAGGTATGAACCAGTTTGGGGATAACAGAATTCCGTATCACAAGGTCAAATAATTCGCTGCCCATAACATTCCAGAATCGCAATTATAAAACGGCGTATGAAATGGTTTTTCATTGGCATCAAAAACCTCTAAGAAATTATGGTGTTTCTCAATAAGCTCTCGGTACTTTTCTTGGTATCCTTTAGCTCGTTCCTTATCCACTTGCTGCAACAATTTTACATATAACGGACCCATATGCATCCACAGAGCATTGCTTTCATAATTTCGTAAAAATGTTTCCTGCCAGATGAAGTTGATGTGTTCTCTGCCAGCAGTATATTTCAACGGAAATGGTTCATCTAATCCGGCTTCATGAACTTTTTTCAGCGCTGATTCAAGCATTTCTTTATCGTTAATGATCCCCAAAACAAAAGGGAATAGATTGGCGTCTCCGGCGAGGTATTTTTGCTGGCTCAGGTCGTCGTAAAAGTATTCGCCGTTCCAGAAATGCCGCTTGATGAGTTCTGGATAGGAAAATTTTTCAAAAGGATTTTCTAATTTCATGCCCTTAAGGTCTTTTGCCAGCAAGGCTGCCATACAGTTATCATAACACGAACTTTTCCGCACCGCAAAATCTTTAATGGAAGAGAAATGAAGATCCGGTTTCACTAATCCGGTGTGTGGATTGATTACTGTGGTGTAAAATTTATGTATCTCCCTGTTGAGAAATTCTTTGAAGGAATAATATGGAAACTTAGAGACTTTAATGCTGTGGATAAGCCAAGGCAAGGAGTCGACCGCATAGGTTGGAAAGTTAAATGGTTTTCCTCCCGGGGTGATGGTGGTGGTAATTTTTGACTGTTCTTTGAAGTGATTGAGCGCATAGCGTAAGCTCTGATGGGCTTCTTTTTGATAGTGAAGGTCCAGCAGCGATTTGATGCATAAGCCGAAATCCCGAGTCCAGAATTGGGCGAAATTGCCGGTTGAAGTTTGCAGGTATCGTCCATTCCAGCAGTCTTTGATGATTTGCTGGCAGATTTCATTCGCATTTCCTTGGTACTTTTTAGGCAGAATGCGATTTTTCCAGCTGGTGAGGAAGATTCTTGGTCCTTCGGTGAGGTAGTTAAGTACAGAGGCCATAAAGCGTTGGGATATAGGGGAATATAAAAATGTTGTTGAGAGAAAAACGGACCCGGTGAGACTTTCATCAATTGCCACGATTATTCTCGGTGACTAAGCGAATGCAATGCAAGAAATGTGGAAACTCCCACATTTCTGCACAGAAAACTGATATTCTTCAGTTTTCTTGTGAGCGCAGTCGCCCCGCCTCCCAAGTGGCGTGACACTTGGATTTGAACTCACAACCTACAGCTTAGGAGGCTTTGGCGAGACAATAGTCCTGTCGCCCTATCCAGGTTAGGCTACGGGTCCTTAAGGAAGGTAATTTAAGTATTGATTTAATAAGTTTTTTATGATTTTGGTTAAGAATCATCAACACTTAATAAGAAATGACTTCTAACCCGTCAATTTTCGTAAAGTGGTTTTTGTTCTTAGTGACGATTTTGTTTATTCCATTTGCCAAGGCAACGCCGGCAATTAAACAATCGGCCTCTCCGATTTTTTTTCCTTCTTTTGTAAGCATTCCCGAAATCATGCCTGCTTTAAGCGCCGCTTTGCGGTCGAATGGAAGGACGGTCATTTTAGTTAACATAGCAAGTACCTTCTCTAAATGTGGTTGAATTTCCCAGCTTGCAGCATATACCCCATCTATCAATTCGAATACATTGATTTCTGAAGTGAATAAAGGAGCAGATGCTACTTTCTGGATAATGTTTATAGCTTTTTTATCACCTCTCAAAAAGTCTATTAAGAGAGTAGTGTCCGCAAACATATCTTCACCTTATATGTAAATCATCAAGTCTGCGCCTGTCCTTTCGTCGTTCTCTTATTCTTAGTTCAATTTTACCTGCATCCTTTTCAGAAAGATCACGCCAAGCTCCGGCGAATTCTATGATGCTGCCTTTTGTTTGAGCTAATCTTCTGATTTCGTCTGAGAAACTTTCTTCGGGAGCTTTCAGTACCTTCAAAGTGTCATACACATCATCCATAATGGAGATAGTTTTAGTTCCCATGTGGTCTGTGTATGTGTACACATATTTATATTTTTCGGTTAAATCTTCTCACTTAAGCTCAATCCATCTCTAATAGGAATCAATTCTGTTTTTAATTGGGTGTGATTTAGCACTGATTCTTTGTAATCTTGACAACCGCCCATAGTAATATTATCAGCAATAATCAATCCGCCTTTTCTCACTAATTTTATACAATTCTCCAGAACATCAATATATTTGTTTTTGGCAAAATCAATGAAGATAAGATCGTAATACTCGTGCTTCTCGTTTGCTAATCTTTTTACTATTTCTACGGCATCTCCGGTTAAGACTTTGGCATTAATTTTATATTTCCTGAAATTTTGTTTTGCTTCTTCGGCAATGATAGCGTTTACTTCTATAGTAGTTAATTCCGCTCCTCCGCTTCCCAGAAGGCAGCCGCTGTAGCCGTTGGCAGTGCCTAATTCCAGAATTTTTTTTGGCTTTGTTTCTTGTACTTTTTGTAACAACCATGCTCCTTTTTTAGAGCCAATGATAGGTATCCCTCTGGCCAGGCTTTCTTGTTCTAGTGGTTGAAGTTTGGTTATAATCATAATTGCTTTTCGCATTTTTGCTTTATTTATTCAACTTTATGTTCTGGCTTCACTAATTCACGCTGGATTATTTCTAAAATGGTATCCACGCCCTCTGCCTTGCCGGTTTCCAGTAAATATTCCCGATCCATGATCAAATTAAGAAGATCGGCAGTGTTGTCACAATTTTTATCTACGATATGGCTGATGGCGTCTCCAAAATCAATCAAGGCGACGCATCCTTCTTTTCCTACTTTGTAAGATACTTTGACTCCGTCAACTGTTCCCTTGTATGTGCCTTCTAATTGTGTCCGCACTTCCGGGTTTTTCAAATTAGGCAAGGTTGCGCAGCCGCTTGAGGCACCCATAAAAGCAGATACCGTAGATGCATATATTATTTCTTTAATATTCATTTTTCTTCCTTCTTTTAACGTAATTTACTTAACACAATACTACCTTATCATTTTTTCTGATTTTCTCGTTTATTGGAATAGTGACGTAGCTTCCGCCGGGAGCAAAGGGAATCTCTTCTCCGTCATCACTGCGCATTTCGGTAATTTCCTGAACAACATTTTGGGTGGTTTTTCCGTAGATGGCAATATTACTGTAAATGTTAAAAGAGTGCGTGGTTTTGATCAAAGCAACTTTCGCTTTAGGATAATAATTTTCTACGATCCCTATGATTCTTTCTTCTTTTTTACGGGTTATTTTTCGTTGTCTAGGCGCATTCTTACAGTCTTCTGAGCAGGTTTTGTTCATTTCTTTCTGACAGGTATCACAAATAATAAATAATCGGTCACAATCCAGATTATGGCAGTTTACATATTGTTCACAATCTTTCTCACAGTGTCTGCAGAAAGTAATTGGTTCTCCTACCTCTGATACTAAACGATCATCAAAAACAAACAAGCCTCCTTCCCAGTATGTATTTGGGCATTGGTTTACATAGTTGATTATGCCGCCTTCTACTTGATATACTTCTGGGAATCCTTGTTCTTTCAGGTAGGCAGAAGCCTTTTCACAGCGGATGCCGCCGGTGCAATAGAGAACTATTTTCTTATCTTTAACTGCTTCTAACTGTTTTGCGGCTTCTGGGAATTCACGGAAATTTTGGATAGGTAATTTTACCGCATTCTTGAATCTTCCCACTTCAAATTCATACTCATTGCGAGCATCAACGATGACAAAATCTTCATTCTTTTCATACCACTCTTTGAGCTCTTTAGGCGGGAGATGCTTGCCTTTGTTTTTGGCTACATCGACTTCTGCTGCAAAGGCGCAGATTTCATTTCTGACTTTGACTACGAGCTTATGATAAGTGTTGTTTTCTGTTTCTTGTTCCCGAAAAGTCAATTTTAGGAATAAAGGATTTTGAGTAAGAAATTGTTTGAATTGTTCTATTTGTTCCTTTTCTCCCGATACTGCCCCATTTAGGCCTTCTTTTCCGATAAGGATTCTTCCTAAAATAGCGTGTTCTTTGCAGTACTCTCTAAGCTGATCCCGGAGCTGTTCTGGGTTTTCCAGATTTACGTATTGGTAAAAGGAAATGGTTTGGTATTCCATAAAGATAGAATTATTGCCGTGTTTTAAAAATCTTTTTACTTGGTTTCCTGTATCAATCTTTCCGCATTCTTATAGGCAAACTTTTCCTGCACTGCCGGATCTAATCGCCCAATAAAAGCCCGGGCTAATTTCACCTGCATCTGCCCAACTTCCAGGTCATAATTCCACACCGCATCCCCGCGATCAGTTCCCCAGATGACTTGATCAGGATGTCGCTCAATGAGAGATTTCCAGTCCCGTACTGCCTGCTCAACAACAGAATTAAATCTCTGGTTCAGGGTTTCCAGATATTTCTCTTTACTATCTCCTACGAACATCAGAAAAAGATCTCTCTTTCCGCCAAAAAATTCATCAATTCCGTAGTACACGTTAGGATATGTGCTGAGGATATCTTCCACTTCTGTTACAGATAATTGATCTCCATGCCATATAAAAGTAATATGGGGATTTTGTTTCAGCACTTTTTCAAAGTTGTCTTTATGGCCATCACCAAGATGGAAATATACTACTAAATTATTCTCTCTTACTATCGGATAAATCTTAAGAAGCCTCTGAGAATCCGGAGGAAGCTCGGGAGATCCGCCATTTTCCCGTGCATAAAGACCTATCTCGCCATAGCCGCTAAATAAATTAGGATACATCGCAAGCATCCCCTGAAGCGTTTCAGCATCTACCGTTGGGAATCCATCTGGTTCATCATCATTTCCTGAAGACATGATAAATGGGGTAAAGAGATCTGGATATTCGTTCATGGTGCGATCCCATATCTCCAGCAAATGCACTGATATTTCTCCGTCGTACACCGGAAAGAAAGCAAAATTCTTGTGGGTGCCTTCTTGTTTTAGCGTACAGGCAATTTTACTCATTTTCACGTTCCATCCGAGGAGAGCCTGCGGTCCGCCAAACCTGCCTTCAGGAGCTTGATTTGTAGGTAAATCATCTTCTTCTGATGACCAATCAGGTATAGCTGGTATGTGCAGATGCGTGTCTGTCAATGGGCCTTGATAATAAGAAGCAGGATACTCTGGTTTTGGAATATCCGGGCAGGGAGAAAGAGCTATAGCCGCATTGATTCTTTTTTTCCAGACTTGCTCTTCAAAGGAAAGGGATTTCTCAACCTCAATGGACGATGGTGCCGGTGGAACTGAAGATTTTGGTTCTGAGGGAAGAACTTCTAAAGATTGATTGCGTATTTCTTCTGGTGTTGTTTCTAGAGTGTGAAGAGTAACAAAATCTTGATCTCTGTAACCCGTAAAGCGTGCATCTCCGTTCATGCTTCCCTCCACAGGACAGGGATTAGCGTCTCTGGTTTGTTTTGAGACGATGATATTCTCCAGCTTAATACCGTTTACGGCATACTCTTCCAACACTGTGTCTTTCATATGCACAAATGGTGAATCAAAAATCTGGCCTTTCCAGCCAAACTGTTTTAAACCAATATCAAAATTAG
>CAYJVI010000046.1:0-8403 GCA_964373595.1 uncultured Methanosarcinales archaeon
CCGTTGAGTCACTTCTTTCTCACAGGGAATAGCCTTTCCAACATATGCGACATTTGTGATGTTACGCTCTGGTAATCTCATACCCTTCTCTCATATCCCCAATAATATACCCTAACTGATTTATTTTTTCCCGCAGTTCATCTGCCTTTTTCCAGTCTTTATTGATTCTGGCTAACAAACGCAACTGCGCCAAGCGCTTAACTTCCTCAGGAATAATTACTTTTTCTTTCTTTGCTTTATGGAGATCTAATCCAAATATTTCATCAAAATTGAGAATTAAGGAGCGCTTACCCTTATCTGATAGTTTTTCATCTTTAAGCATATCCCACATTACTGCCAGCGCTTTCGGCGTGTTTACATCATCATTAATTTCTTTCGTAAAGGCCTGAAGATACTTCTTTTGTTTCGAAGGCGATGCTTTCCCTGACTTTGTTAACTCAGCTACTTTCGCTCCTAATTTTTTCCGCGCTGCTTTCGCTCCTTCCAAAGCTTCATAACTGAACATCAACGGCTTGCGGTAATGTGTTCCTAAGCAGAAATATCGGTAGTCAAGAGGATCTAATCCTTTTTCAATGAGAGTGGAAAGAGTGATGAAATTCTCTTTTGATTTCGACATTTTCTCGCCCTGCGACAGAACCAAGAATTCATTATGCAGCCAATATTTCACCCATGGTTTCTTACCATTGGCTGCTTCTGATTGGGCAATTTCATTGGTGTGATGCACGGGAATATGATCTATACCTCCGCAATGAAGGTCAAACTGCTTTCCCAGATATTTAGTAGCCATGGCTGAACATTCGATGTGCCAGCCCGGGTATCCCTTACCCCACGGAGAATCCCATTTCATTTCCTGATCTTGAAATTTTGATTTGGTAAACCACAAAACAAAGTCATGAGGATTTTTTTTGTACGGGTCTTTTTCCACTCGTGCTTGAGCTTCGGCATCAAGATTAGGTTGGGCTAATTTGCCGTAATCATCAATAGTAGAAGTATCAAAATAGACATTGCCACCTTTGAAATAGGTATAACCTTCTTTTTCTAATTTTTTGATCATCTGAATTTGTTCTTTGATGTGATCAGTAGCTTTACACCAGACATCTGGGGGGAGGATATTCAATTTTTTGAGATCTTCTTTGAATACTTTTGTGTAAAAATCAGCTACTGCTCGGATAGACTTATTTTCCTTCAGCGCGGCAAGAAGCATTTTATCTTCACCGATATCGGCATCAGAAGTTAAATGTCCAACATCAGTGATATTCATGACGTGTTTTACTTTATATTTATTAAGTTGGAGAGTGCGTCTGAGAATATCTTCAAAGATGTAGCTACGCAGATTTCCGATGTGGGCGTAATTGTAGACTGTTAAACCGCAAGCGTAGAGGCCTACCTTTCTTCCTTTTAGCGGAACGAATTTTTCCCTTTTTCTGGTTAAAGTATTGAAAAGATGCAAGGACATACTATTCTATGAAAGTAACGGGATTTATAAAAGTTTATTTTCTTCTATCTCCTATACCCTCTCCCTCTAAAATTATCTCTGTGATCTCTTCTGGGAGGAAAACTTCGGCCAAAGGGCCTTCTCTGCTGACTCCTCTCTAAGAAAACACGCTCAAGCTGAGGAACTTTTACTTCAGTTATCGCCAAAGATCGGTCTTCAAGAATTCGCCGGAAATTATCATGATCCTGCGAAGCTAATAATGATATGACTTTTCCGCTGCTGCCTGCTCTGGCGGTCCTTCCTATGCGATGGATGTATTCTTTGGAAGTTTTTGGCAAATCATAATTAATAACCAGCCCTACATCTTTAATGTCGATTCCCCTGGCAGCCACATCGCTGGCGATAAGAACATCAAGCTTGTTATGGTGAAAAGCCTCCATGACCTGCGCTCGGCGATGCTGGGACAGGCCGCCATGCAAAGCCTGCGCCTGGAATCCCTGCTTCTGTAAATTTTTGCCCAGAACGTCAGCCATGCTTCTGGTAGCGCAAAAGACTATGCACAATCCTTCCCGCTGCTGTTTCAGGAGATGAACTAACAAGGAAAACTTATCACGGGAATCAACATCATAAAATTCCTGAGCCAGCTGACTTTTATCAACATGAGTCTGCGTTTTCACTTTCATGGGGCTGCGCATGTAACGATGGACAATAAGCAGTACATCCTCGGACATGGTTGCGGAGAATAGAAGAGTCTGTCTTTCTTTGGGAAGAGCGCTGATGATTTCCTTGACATCGTCAATGAATCCCATCTCAAACATTTTGTCTGCTTCGTCAAGGACCAGGATTTTAACTTTGGAAAGGTTGATGGTCCGGCGATGCATATGATCAAGCAATCGTCCTGGTGTACAGACTACTACCTCTGCGCGCTGTAAAGCATCCATCTGTGGATTGATGGAAACACCGCCGTATACTTCTACTATTTTCGCCGGTTTATATTTAGAGAACTTATGCATTTCTTTGGCTACCTGGTTGCAGAGCTCCCGGGTAGGGACTACGATGAGCAGCTGAATGCCTTCTCCCCGCCTGACTTTTTCCAGGGAAGGAACGCCGAAAGCAAGAGTCTTTCCAGAACCGGTGTAGGATTGGCCGATGACGTCGTGTCCTTGCTGCAGCAAGGGAATAGCTTTTTCCTGAATTTCCGTCAGTTCAGAAAAGCCCAAGTCTAAGACTGCCTTCTCCAGTTCCGGTGATAATCTGATATGTTTAAGGTTCATGAATGTGTATATTTGAGTAGCTATTTTTAAATGTGTGGGAGAAAAGTGCGTATTAAGTTAAGTGGGGTGTGGCCTGGCTAAGAGGTCTGACGAGCTAAGATTTTGCTGATGCAGAAAGATTAAGTTGCTCGCTCTTCTGTTGTTACCAATGATAATTCATCAAATATAACAGCGACAGCGAGACGAGTCAGACGGCCTGCCAACACTCCACTTAATACGTACGGAAGAAAAGTGCAGAATCTAAAAATTAGGTGCAGCAACAACTTCCGCCTTCTCCAGACTTTCTTCCAATAAGTGTTTCAACTCTATTTTCTCCAATTCCTTCCCAATCTCTTCCGGATCTGACTTGGTAGAGGGCCGTTTTGGTCCCAGTAAACAGCACATTTCCGGCCCTTTGGAAACCTCATACGTTCCTATTTCCCTGGCTGCTTCAATGGTTTCCTGTTTGTCATTGGTCAATAAAGGGCGGAAAATCTCGAGAGAAATATGTTTGCTGATGCTGGTAAGATTGGATAAAGTCTGGCTGGATACCTGCCCCAGATTTTCGCCGGTAATCAGATACTTTGCGCCTTCTTTTGCAGCAATTATTTCTGCCGCCCTAAACATGGCGATCTTGGAAAGAATGAAATAATGGCGATGGTTGCAGTTGGTTACCAATTCTTTGAGAACGGGAGTGAACGGAACCAAATAGAGTTTCTTGATTTTCAATATTTTTGTTAATTCTTTTACTTTCTCTATTTCCTTTTCATCGGTCAATGGCTGCTGGTGGAAATGGATGGCAAGCACTTCTACATACGGTTTCATCAGATGAATAGCTACCGGACTATCTATGCCGCCAGAGAGCAGAGCGATTGCTTTTTCCATGAATAGTTGAATTTAAGAGTGGTTTTAAAAGGTTTATGCTGGAAAACAAAAACATTTATATTGCTCTTAAAATATTAAAAACAGATGAAAAAGAGTGTATTGGTGATTTTGTTACTCCTCCTTATTCCCTTTTCTCTGGCGCAAAATGATCTCTATTCCATGGATTCTTTAGAATTAAAGTTAAATGTTGATGGTTTTTTTGAGCTGGTGCCGACGAAAAGTAATGCAAAAATACAAGAAGTTTCAGCTGATGTCCTTCTTTATCCCAAAGAATCGCCGCGTCAGCAAATAGTAAGCTGGAACACCCAAGGCGTAATTAAAGAAGACCTGGTTTCTTTCTTCTGGAATGATCAAAAAATTGAGCAGAAAGAATTTGGCTATTTCTCACTTATCAAAACGAAGAATGAAAGGCTGAAAGTAAACCAAAAAATATCCTTCCCCTTAACATCAGAAGATATCCAAGGCTTAGAACAGTACCTTGAACCAACAGAAACTATCGACTCAGATAATCCCGCCATTATCGCCAAAGCGGCAGAATTGGCCGAAGGAGAAGATGATTTGTTTAAAGTAGCATTCAGGCTGGCAAGCTGGGTGGAAGAAAACATAGAATACGATCTTAATACCGTAACCGCAGTCGCATCACAGAAAGGAAGCTGGGTTTTACAAAACCGGCAGGGAGTCTGCGACGAAATGACTTCATTATTCGTAGCCATGGCCCGATCACTGGGAATCCCGGCAAGATTTGTGTCAGGAATTTCCTATACCAATAGCCAGGAAGTGGTAGATGCAGTCGGCTCAAATTGGGCCGGACATGGCTGGGCAGAAGTGTACTTCCCAGATATCGGCTGGGTGAGCTTTGATGTGACTTTCAACCAATACGGTTACATCGACGTGACTCACATCAAATTACGGGATAGCTTCGATCCTACCGAACCTGCGGTAAAATACAAATGGGTAGCTGACGGCGTGGATTTAAAGAAAGGGAAACTGGATCTTGCGGTAGTGGTTAAGCAGCAGGGAAGCGCCATTCCGGAAGAAATTCTCCTCGAACAGGAAATCCTAAGCCATGAAGTAGGCTTCGGCAGCTACAACCTCATCAAAGGAATTGTGAAGAACACGGCTGACTATTACCAAGCCACGGCCTTAAACTTAGCTGCGCCCAAAGAAGTGGAAGTCATCGGAAGAAATAGAAGAAATATCCTTCTGCAGCCTAAAGAAGTCCGGGAAACCTTCTGGATAGTGAAAATCACAGAGAATCTCGAACCCAACTTTATGTACACCTTTCCGACCAAAATTTATTCTGAAAAGAATATCTCGGTAGAAGATTCATTTGCTGCCCAGCAGGGAAGTAATGCTTATTCCAAAGAAGAGATTGAAGGATTGGCGGTGCAGGATGAAGAAAAAAGTTATTCACGAAAGATTTCCTTTGACTGCCAATACCAAAAGGAGGTAAAACTGAAGCAAGAAAATATCATTGCCTGTTCCATCAAAAACAGCGGAAATGCCAATCTCCACAACATTGTATTTTGTGTAGGCGAGAGCTGTGAAACCATAGACTTGGCCATTAATCAGAAGAAAAGCGCCGAAATAATGGTCAAAGGAGAAAATGCCGGCTGGCAGAAAGTCCTGATCAGCGCAGAAAGTGAATTGATTGAGAAAAAGATTTCGCTGGAGTATGCAGTTATAGACGAGCCAAAAGTAACCGTAGAACCGCATTACCCCCTCTCGGTCCAGTTCGGAGAACCTTTTGAAATAGGCATTACCGTCGGAAAAGAATCATTTAGTCCGCCGCAAGAGCTTACCATCCTTGTTTCCGGACCGCGATTCAGCAACCAATGGGCCATTGAAAATCTGGTCAACGAAGAAAACCTGCTTCTTAAAATGGATGGGAGAGTGCTGAGCTATTCTAACGATTTCACCATCAAAACCAGCTGGAAGGATGCCGAAGGAAATACATATTCCTTAGAACAGGAAATAGCTGTCGCCGGCCTCGCTGACTCCTGGAGAGAACATCTCAACCTGGTTTCCAATTGGATCATCAATCTTTTTGCGTAGGTAAAGCTTTAAAAATAATGTAAACATTCTAAGAAAAGATGGACAAGACCAATTCTGATCAGGAGCAAAGCGACAAAATTGTATATTCCCAGACTGTTACTGCTGTGGATTCGGAAGACGAAAGCAGAAACCTTTCCGAGATTGTTGGCCGATTAGAGGAAGAAAACAGGAATATTGCCGTCTCCTTAGCCCGATTAGAGCAGGAAAGCGCCATACTTCGGGAATTATTTAACAATGCCAACAACGAATTAACCAACCTCAAGAAACCCTCCCTGCTGGTTGCTGATATCACCAGTGTTCACGGCGACAAGGCGGTCATTAAGGTTCCCAATGGAAATAAGTTCTATTGTTACATTGCCCAGCACATCAAAAATCTCAAAAGCGGAGACGCAGTCCTGGTTGACCAAAAATCACTCAATATTGTGGAAAAGTTCGAAGCCAATGAGGCTTTTGAAGTGGAAAAGTTTGTTATCGTCGAAAAGCCCCAGGAAAACTGGGATTTCATCGGAGGCTTAAGCCCCATAATCCAGGAAGTAAAAGAAGTCATTGAGCTTCCCATCAAGAAACCGCAGCTGTTCGAGAACGTCGGTATTAAGCCGCCGAAGGGAATTTTGTTATATGGGCCGCCAGGAACTGGAAAAACATTATTGGCTAAAGCGGTTGCCCACAGCACCGATGCGACGTTTATAGAAGTGGTTGGTTCTGAATTGGTGCAGAAATTCATCGGAGAAGGCGCTAAGCTGGTGAAAGATATCTTTGCCTTAGCGAGAAGGAAAGCTCCCTCTATCATCTTCATCGACGAAATTGATGCTTTGGCAGCCAAGAGGATGGAAACGGGAACTTCCGGCGAACGGGAAGTAAGCAGAACTTTCATGCAGCTGCTGTCAGAGATAGACGGCTTCAAGCATCTTGATAATGTTAAAATTGTCGCGGCCACCAACCGGCTGGATATCCTGGATACTGCCATTATCAGGCCGGGAAGATTGGATAGGCTGATTGAAGTGGGATTGCCGGATGAACAAGGACGATTAGAAATCCTGAAAGTACATACGGCAAAAATGAATCTGAAGCGGGTGAAATTAAAAGAAATTGCCGCTCAGATGGAAAATTTCAGCGGCGCAGAAATCCATGCCGTCTGCACCGAAGCGGGATATTGCGCCATCCGTGAAGAACGTGAATACGTCACCCAGGAAGATTTTGCGCAGGCCGTCGAGAAAGTGAGTGCAGGATTCTATAATGATGATGCAGAAGAAGGCTTGTTTGGATAAAGAACAGTGAACGCTCATCAGTTACATCCGTATCCCATGAGGGACTGGTGTTCACATAATCATCGCGTTGTTCACTCTTTGAAGAGATTTCTTCTTTTTTCTATAAATGGTTATTTTTTATAAACTTTTACTTCCATAATTATTATAAATCAGCTATAGGAAATCAGTCTATGAAAGTTCTCTTCGTATCAGAGTATTACCCGCCAAAAATAATGGGCGGGGGAGAGATCAATCTGGAGCTTTTGGCTGCAGCATTAGTCCAGAAAGGAGTTGAAGTTTTGGTTTTGACTTCCTATCATCCGGGATTGGAAAAATGTGAAAAGAAAGACGGGGTGCTTATCTATAGAAAACTGAAAACAGGAAAAAATCCTTCTTCGGCATTTGAAAATGTAAAAAGATCATTGGTTTTCCCAAAATCTATTGTTAAAGAAGTTACAGAAATAATAAAACAACAAAAGCTAGATGCAGTTCATTTCATCGGCACCAGCATCATGGCTGCGCCAAAATTAAAAGACTCAAAAATTCCCTTGTTTGCCACTGTTGAAAGCTATCCAACGTTATGCCCAAAAGGAGATCGTATTTTCCATGGAAAAAGAGAATGCGTCATTAAATGTTCGTTTAAAGAGTTTCTTTCCTGCCAGCTTGATTCGCAAGAAATTGGAAAGATGAAAAATAAGTGGTATCTGAAGTATAATGCTCCTGCTCTTGCGTATGTTTACCGATATTATCAACAACTGAATGAAGCATTGCCGTATTGTAATTTAATTGCTATCAGCGAGTATGTACAGGGATTGTTGAAGCAGCAGGGGCATGAAAGCATTGTTATTCCTAATGCTCTTCCTGTTGAAAAATTTAAAACTGTTAAAAACAAAAATAGAAAGATTAAGCTGCTTTATCTTGGTTCATTGATTAAGTCTAAAGGGGCGCATGTTTTGGTAGATGCTATTCACGGTTTGGATTGCGAAGTTGATTTTTACGGAGAAGGAGTCTTGAAAGAAGAATTAGAACAAAAAATACAACAACACAAATTACCGATTACACTTCATGACCAAGTTCCCTATGCGGAAATTCCTTCTCTCTATGCCCAGGCAGACATAGTGGTTTTCCCCTCAATCTGGCCTGAACCTTTCGGCAGGATTGCTATCGAAGCCATGGCCGCAGGAAAACCCGTTATTGGTTCAGCTATTGGGGGAATAAAAGAGACCATTACCGAAGGAACTGGCATTTTAGTCGATCCCGGGAATGTTAAACAGTTGAGAGAAGCAATTGAGGTATTGATGCACGATTCTAAACTACGACAAAATATGGGAGAAAAAGGAAGGAAAATTGTTCAGGAAAAGTATGCTGAGGAAAAGGTGGTGGAAAGATTGATTGCGGCGTACAGAGAGGAAATAACGACTATTAAACACAATTAAAACTATGCTTAATAGGTGTTAAACTCACTCCATCACTTTCATATCCACACAAACCCTGAAAGTTCCGGGAGAGAATTGCCCGCATTTGACTT
>CAYJVI010000047.1:0-8341 GCA_964373595.1 uncultured Methanosarcinales archaeon
TGAAAGGCTTTGCTCCAGCGATAGGCAGTCGGTGTGGAACAGGCAATAGATGGGCCAACTTCGACAGTAAGAGCGGCATCTTTGCTGGGAAAGAATTCTTCAAAAATACTTCTATAAAAGTATGCTTCTTTAGTTGCTGGCGGCTGTAGGGGAAATCGCTCTGCTGCTTTAGCCAGCATTTCATCAGAAATTTTTTCTTCAGCATGGGCTTTCAAAGAATCAATCCAACTATAGCCTACGCCATCAGAAAATTGTTCTTTTTGACGCCACAGCACAGAATCGGGCAGGAAACCTTCGAAGGATTTTCGAAGAACATATTTTTCCATTTTTCCTTGTCCGCACATTTTATCCTGAGGATCAAAACTCATGGCGTATTCTAAAAAATCTTTGTCTAAGAACGGTACACGAGCTTCCACACCCCAGGCAGCCATGGATTTATTTGCGCGCAAACAGTCGTACTTACTTAGTTTCTGTAATTTTCTGACTGTCTCTTCATGAAATTCCTTGGCATCAGGAGCCATATGGAAATATAAATATCCGCCAAAGACTTCGTCTGCCCCTTCTCCTGAGAGCACCATCTTGATGCCCAGGCTTTTAATTTTTCTGGCCATGAGATACATCGGAGTAGAAGCGCGTATGGAAGTTACATCGTATGTTTCTATATGATAAATAACATCACGCAAGGCATCAATTCCTTCCTGAACGGTAAATTTCAATTCGTGATGCACGCTTCCAATATAGTCTGCTACCTGACGCGCAAATTTCAAGTCTGGAGATCCTTCCAGCCCTATGGAAAAAGAATGTAAGCGCGGCCACCAGGCTTCTTCTGTATCTCCAGACTCAACACGTCTTCGGCTGAATTTAGCAGCGATAGCGGCAATCAAGGAAGAATCTAATCCACCAGAAATTAAGACACCATACGGAACGTCGCACATCAATTGCTTCTTTACGGCGATTTCTAATTCCTGACGCAGTTTCGGAAGAGATACCGGCGTAGTTGGAATTGTAACTGCCCATTCCGGGTTGTACCATTTCACAAATTCTTTTTTGCTGCCGAGATAATAATGCCCTGGCGGAAATTCCTGCAGTTTTTCACAATACGGTTCAAGCGCTTTCATTTCACTTGCCACATACATTACACCGTCACCATCCCAACCTACGTATAACGGCACAATGCCGATGTGGTCGCGGGCAATGAAAAATTCTTTGGTGGCCGGGTCGTATACACAAAAAGCAAAGATGCCGTCTATTTTGGATAAAAAATCTGGCCCCTGTTCATCATAAAGATACAAAAGCACTTCGCAATCAGATTTTGTCTGCCACTGATGTTCTTTCTTCAATGAGGCGCGAAGTTGTTGGTGATCGTAAATCTCGCCGTTAGCAATAAGAACTCTTCCCTTGGCAGTATCGTATAATGGCTGCGCTCCATGCTCAACATCAACAATGGATAATCGTTCATGCGCTAAAAGACAAAAGTCGTCACTATAAATGCCGCTCCAGTCCGGCCCGCGGTGGCGAATGGCGGAAGCCATCTTCAGAGCCTGAGAGCGCCTTGCTTCCTGATCCTTTTTTCCGAATATTCCAATTATTCCGCACATAGCCATTTCTCAACAGAGTTTATTTTTAAATCTATTCCAAAAATAATGAAAAGTAAGAGCAAAATATTTAAAGTAAATATCCCTCCTAAGAAAACATGACCCAAACTACAGTCTTAAATAGAATTCATGAGGACTTAGAACTACTTAAACGAGACATGACAGAAATTAAAGAAATGATTAGTTTGGAACCTGAATTGCGGGAAGAGATGATTGCGCAAGTGCAGGAGGCGCGAAAACGTATTTCTAAAGGACAATTTATCCGTAATAAAGATATTTTGAAAGAGTTTGGTATAGAATGAGCTATGAAGTGCTTTGGGATGATAAGGCTCGCGATTTCTTACGAAAAATTCATCCAGAAGATGCAAAACGTATTATAAAAAAAGGTTAATAGTATTGTTGATGAGCCACGGCATTATGTAGAAACACTAGTTCAAATCAAAAGTTACAAATTAAGAATAGGAGATTACCGGGCTCTGATTGATTTAAATGACAATAAGAAAACTCTGTCTGTAATATTGATAGGACATAGAAGAGATATTTACAAATATGTTCAGAGAAGTGGATTTGGAAAAAAATGAAAACACAGCCGGGGATTCCAACCATCCCAGATATAAGCCCCACCAATTATTTTTTTATTGTATTGTACCAAATACAAATCAGCCCTTCTCTCTGTTTCAATAAAATCTGTCATCACGGTACGCCCTTCAATAATCTCTAATTTTTGTTTAACTTCTTTTGCTTCAGGTTCTCCTTTTTGATGATTAAAGGGATTGTAATAGCTTAATTCTGGCTCCGGAAAGATGGTTAATTGTTTTTTCATAAACAAAACAAAAAAGAAACAGGATTTAAAGCTGATTAATTTAGAGTATAGATTATCATTCCCAAAACCAAAAAGTATTAATTCTAGCATTCATTAGCTGTAAACTATGACCCAAGACCTCATCCAAAAACTAAAACAAGCGCAAATAGTCTATAACGGACAGGTAGATCTAAAGCATGCCGGAACCTCGCAGTATTATATTGATATTAAGAAAACCTACGGAGATCCGGAAACACTGTTTTTACTATGCAAATATTTATGGGAGAAAATTCCTCAGGAAACAACCTGCTTTGCTGCATCCGGATATGGCGGCATACCTCTGGCAACCAGAATGTCGGGGTTATACACCCGCCGGCTTACCTTAGTACGTGACGAACCCAAACAGTACGGATTAGGCGGCTGGATTGATGGATACCTTCCTACCGGCAAGGATAAAATTGCCATTGTTGATGATGTATGCACGACCGGAAGCAGCCTGCGAAAAATGATGGAAGCGCTCCGGCCGACTGGAGCGGAAATTTTAGGATGTTATGTAATTGTCAAACGAGGGGATGTAAACTTAGAAGTTCCGCTGGTGCAGGTAGTGAGTGCGGAAGATTTGCTTTAATCTCACTCCATCGTATACAATACTCTTCCTAAATTATGTATCAGACTGGTCATTCTCTGCAACCGCGTCAACACCCGATTCAATCCCTGAACTTTGGGCACGTCTTCTTCCAATCCTTCCAGCTCTTTGTCAAAACCGCGCTTCATTTCCGCTAATTTGAAAGCTAATTCCGCATCTTTGTTATATGCTGCTTTCATGGTGCCGATATAATAATCATGCATCTTAACCAGGTACTGCTGCACAAAGCTCTGTTTGGGAGCGGGAAGTTTGGAGTTGCGGGCATGACGAGCAGTCCTGCGGACTTCGTCAGCAATCGCTTCTATGTAAAAGCCAATGAAATGCATGCGCAGTAAATCCAGGCCTGACAACTTAAAGTTCTTCAATGCTTTCATAGGATTTCGCAGACTATACAAAATTGTCCTATAAAGCAGGAAGTACAGCCTATTCACGTCATGGTCGCGCTCATTTAAGCTTTCATAATTATCTTCCGTAAAAATCTGCTGCGCCTCTTTCATCATGGTTCTGGTGACTAAATCCATTTTGCGGATCAATTCCTCTGTGGAAACTGAATCCATGTTCAGGAAATCCTTGGCAACAATAGTATCAGAAGTCTGCTCCATGATTTCCAGCGCTATTAAAGACTGCACAATATGCTGTAATTCTTTTACTTTATTCTTTATTTCTTTCCCTCTCAGGACAATGCGGGGATAATTCTGGATGTAGGTAGAACATACTTCCCGCTCAATATTATAATCGCTCTTCCCGTCAACGTAAATAATTTTTTCCCGCTCTTCGTTTTTTTCTTCCTTGTCTTTTTTGCTCAGCAAAAGGTTCGGGCCATTTTCCTGAAGATAGACAAAATCTCCTTTTTTCATGCTGTTCTGGCTGATCCATGCTTTAGGCAAAGAAACGACAAAACTGCTCTTCCCAAAGGAAATTAATCTGCGGTATTCCATCATGTGCGCCCCCATTAAATATATCTTGCATATACTCGAACTATGCGAGTATGTATCACTATATTGTATTAAGAGAATGTATTTATATTTAAATCTTATGTTAAAATAAAAGGGATATTATACATGAACTACTCGCCTCGCCTTTGTTCTCTGGGTATTTTAGTGACTGCACTCTCTGGATGCGGCGGTGCACTGTATCAGAAGGATGATCATGCAGTGCAAAGAAATGATGTTCAGGGACCATTTACTTCCGAAACAATTGATGATGTTCTTACATATGCAGTCAAAGTAGAAGTACTTGTCACCATGAAGCCGACCAATCCTGACCTACTCTCTCAATTAGAAGGAAAACGCTCTATTGGTTCAGGCACGGCATTATCAGGCAATTACGTTCTGACAGCAACGCATGTCCTTCCAGAATTTATGCAGGTTATCGACCATGATGAACAAATAATTACGACCTACGAAGTCTTGGTTCAGGGACAAAAAGCAGACGTGATAAAAAAGGATCAAGAAAAAGATTTAGCATTACTTAAACTAGAACATTGCTCCAAGAAAGAGGGATGCTTAAAACCTTATACAGGAACGGTAGCAAATCAGATAAACGTTGGCGATGCCGTTGTTGGAGCAGGATATCCCACCGGGGAATTCACTCTTTTTAGCGGCTTCGTCTCGGGAAGGACGGTCTACGAAAACAAGGAACTGGCACTTATCGATGCCAATATTTCCGGGGGAAATTCTGGAAGCCCGGTTTTTGTTTTTCAAAAAGGAAAACCGCTTCTTGCCGGGATAGTGCTGGGATCGCGGTTGGAAAAAGGTCCTTCCGGACAGTTTATGAAAACCGGTACGGCAGCAATGACACCCCTCCCTCATCTCAGAGAATTCCTTAAAGAGGTATCAGAATTAGAGAGGTACATAACACCATGAGAATATCGCACTTTGTGAAAATAGGAAGAGGCAAACGTGGCGGTTATTAACTATGATACTGCTGCTCTTTCTCTCAACACGCCCCTCTCCTCCAGAACAGTTAATGTGTTGAACATAAATATTCCAGGAGAGAAAAGATGAAAAATCTGACTGCGATTATTGCTGCCATGGGCGCGCTTTCAGCAACCGGCTGTTTGAAGGAGCCGTACACACAGCTTCAGCTTGCCTATGCAAAAAGCAGTTCCTTCCCGGAAGCCGGAAAAATAAATCTTCTCTGCACCAGAATCAGAGAAGGGGCCAAAACACGCGGGGGAGAAGAAGTCCGCCTGGGAACAGACCTTTGTTATGGAAAGCTGCCCTCAACCACTTCAGAAAGAAAATATGATCTGGCATTCAACAACTATCTCAGCAAAGAAGTGCAGGTAGCGGGGATCAGCGAACGATGGGGGGTAATGATAAGTGTGCCTCTTGAGTATAAGCTGAGCGTAGCAAAAGCAAATCTTCCTACTTCCGTGCCCGGCAAAATAGGATTGCGTGTTCCAGGTACCAAGGATGTTGATTTATCCTTCTGGTATGCGCTGGGATATAATTTAAACATCACTCCCAAAAAAACTGACTATGCAACCACTATAGGAAAGTTTGATGATATTCCCGGTCTGGATGTGAACGGCAGCGCCTATGCAGAAATCACCCAGGAATTGGTTCTTTTTGGAAGATTTCCCATAGGAACCAGCGTCAGGGCAGACACGAAAGGAAAAGTAATGCCGTTCTTTTCCGCAGGGGGCAGAGTGCAGTGGTAGGATAAAACTTAAATAAAGGAAAGTATTATAGCTAAAAAGAGAAGAGGTGGAATGGTGGTAGAGAAAATAAAAGGGGATGAAAAACAAGAGAAGGCGGCGCAGCACACTTTAGAAGAAATTCTTAATAACGATCCATTAGTTCATTCTTCCCGGCATACCGTTTCAGGGAAAGCACAAAATGGGCCAAGCACAATTCTTTTTCTGGGAGAATTAGCATTAGGAACAAAAGCCTGCGATCCGCGGATTTATCGCGGACTAGCATATTTTCTGGAAGCAAACGGATTAGATAAAGAAATAGGCCACGTAGTAGCGAGTGGAGGTCTTCTTCCCTATATCCCTACATTTTACGGAGTTCAGAATGCCCGAGAGATGGTATTTTTGGGCAATAACTGGGATCAAAAGATTGACGAGAGAACAAAATTAATGTTAGGCAGCGGTATATCAAAGGAAGATCGGGACTTTATTGAAAAGTGGGTAGCCTATAAGATAACTAATACCAGTCAAGCCGTGGAATACACCAAAACGACCATGGCTCCTCTTACCGCTCTTCTCAACGAGGGAACGGTATGGCATTATCTTCACGGAGAAGAGGACAACAAAAATATTGAAGCTTTAACTGAGATCAATATTAATAATTACATTGAAGCTGGAAAAGACCAGCAAAAAAATTTAGAGAAAAAAACCTTGCTGGAAAAGGATATCGAACGGCTTCAGAAAGAAGAAAAACAATACAACGCTCAGTCCCAGCTTTTGAGGGAAATACGCCAGCAGCTTCACCCCAGCCATGATAAGGAAAAAGTAAACCAATATCTTACTGAATTTTTTAAAGCAAAGGCAAGCGATATTGAATCACTAGAAAATTCGGAAAAATTTAAGAAATTGCTTACGTCGATTGATTCACGACAGGATGTAACCACAAAAATAGAAGAGCTTGAGCAATATCAAAAGCAGGCAAAAGAAACTGCCAAGAAAAAAGATCGGGAATTGAAGGATACGATAAATGATTTGAATGCAAAAAAACGAGAAGCAGAAGCACAGCAATTCCACCGGATTACCAAACGAAGACGCATCCAGCCTAATGAAGCAGAATTTTTACGCTGGGAAGCTAAGAAAGAATACGTTGATTCCCTCTATGCTTCCCTTCCGGATGTCACCTTAAAAGTACACGGTGGACATGAAGTAGACTTAGTCCTTGACAGTGTACGGGTGACGCTAGCTCATAAAGCACAGATGAGGAGTTCTTCCCCTGGAATGAGCGACGTTAAGAACATAAAAGGCAAAATTCTCAATAGAAACAAACATGGATTACCTGTATCCGATATCAATGTATCGTTTCATGGAGCTGGCGGCTTGCGGATGGAGCCAATAAATGCCAATACCGAGAATATTGAAAGCTATGTGCAACGAGAAACGCCAAGAATAAGTATGGCTATGCAACTATCTACTATGCAATCTGTTCCTCAGTTACAGACATTAATGCAAAAGAACATCAAAAATGATCACACTAGACGATTAGAAAGTGGAGATTATTCTTCAGGCGCGGTGTTGTATAAAGTTGAACCAACTGGTGAACATAATATACAGATGATCACTTTCCCACAACTTCTTGAAGCATGTAAAGTTGGGGACAAACTTGCAGAATTAAAGGGCAAATATTCGGCAGCAAAGAAAGAAGAGAAAGATAAAATTAAGGATCAGATGAAATTATTGGAAAAAGAACTCAAATTAAATCGCCAAAAAGGAGCTATTCTTACTGATATACACTTGGGCTGCCCTAACAAAGAAGGAAGACCAAGCAATTATGATATTCTGGAATCAGCAAAGTACTACCTGGAAAAAAATGGGCTTCCAGAAGTATTGGTCTTAAATGGAGACAATGTTCATGGCGTATTAGAACGGCATTTCGGAAGCAACGAGCAATATTATGCTAGGCTGCCCAGTGACATCCGCAAAAAAATTGACGAAATAAAAGCAAGCCAGAAAGATCCGCTTCAAAAGATTGCTGATCTGGAATACTTATGCAGCCGTGAACTTTCGCATATGGTTCCCATTTCCCTTGTAAGTAAACAATTGCGGGAAGCCAAACGCCGTTTAGCTCCTTTGATGCATGCTGTTCTTGATAAAGGAGGATACGTCTTAATCACATCAGGAAATCACCATAATGAAACCACTAAATTTCTTGACGAAGCCACTGATATTGCCAACCTGGTGGATTTGAAATACCTCGATAACCCCAAACTGAAAGAATTTGTAGGCTTAGGGGAAAAATATGGGGTCGGGGAGGCAACATTAGAAAATGGCTGGAAAGTGTACTGTTCTCACGGACCAATGCGAGGTTCTGATAATGTGCAAGGAGCGATGAGACAGATACGGGGCGGAAATAAAAAACCAAACATGGCTTTCTTCGGGCACGTGCATCAGAGCGGCGCAGGACATACCGGCGAAGCATTTATCACTATTGGCGCAGGCATGCAGCCATGGAATCCCTTTGTAGATAAAGTTGGAATGCAGGCGTCATTGCGAGGAATGATTACGTTTGAATATGACTCCGACAAAAAAGGATATTTTGGCTGGAAATTCGTCCTTGACCCTACATTAGAGCGAGAGGAATATAAGCGAGCTGGATGAATATA
>CAYJVI010000048.1:0-6178 GCA_964373595.1 uncultured Methanosarcinales archaeon
GATAATACAATTCCTGCCACTACCAGAAGAGTTGTACCAGAAAATAATGGTTCTTGTTCTGTAAAGGGAGGCGGTGGAATTTCTACTTTTACCGGAAAGACGGTTTTTATTCCGCCTGCAAGCTGGACCGTTCCTCCATCTCCATCTAAAACAGCAGATCTTTGCGCAAACAGGATTCCTACTCTGTAGGTTTTGCCTTCAGCATCTTCCGGTGCGGTCACTTTTAATTTTACCAGAACATCTTTGCTTCCATAGGGCACATAAAAATCTAAGTCATCATCTAAAATAGTAACTATCTCCTTTCCCTCCTCAATACTTGCCCGGAAGATGATATCTTCACCGCCAACCATATTTTGCAGCTGTAATGTTACTTCTTGTGTTTCACCAGGTTGTATCATGAGCGGCCTGGTATCCCAAAAAGGAGAACTTACTCCATATGCCTGGGCAAGAGGAAGAAGCAATAACAAGAATGCTGCGATATTCATATATGCCATTATTTTTTTCATGGTCATTATTTTCATTATTGGCGCCTTTTTAGCTTATAGTTACAGTCCACACACCGGTTCCATTTCCTCCCGTAGTGTTATACACCGCTCGGGGCAGTTCTGAAGGTACTAGCCTTATGCAGAAGAAAAGATTTTCCTGTCCGCTGGTCGTATTCTGGTAATTTATGGTATTATTACCTCTGCTCATGTTAGCCATGCCCAGAACTTGCGGATTAGCTGTACCACTGGTTGAGTTCAGCAGCTGTGATCCGTTGCACTCTCTGCAATTTTCAGCAGTACATCCGTCTGTTCCGTTAACGGCATGAACAGAAAAGTTCTGAACCCGGAAAAAGTCTGTTGATCCTGCGGTTTGTCCCCTGAGATCAACACCAGTTACGCTAAATCCTCCTACATCTATATTATCATTCCCGGTATTGTTAATGGTGAGAGGGTCATTGTTAGAAGTTCTGTTTGTGGTGCCAGATTCCAGCACTGGCCATGATAAGGTACTTGGAGACATAACCATGGCAGTTAATGAGGCGAGAAGGAACATATTAGTTCTATTTTCTCCGTATGCGCCATTGTTATCTTTCACGGAAGCATTAATGGTCCAGGCGCCAGCCGCGTCAAAGTACCAGATATAGACTACACAGGTATAGTTGACAGAGTTAAGGGTTGCGCCTACAGTAGCGTTTGCTGCGCAGCTATAATTAAATCGTGTATCCACATTAGTAGGTTGTGTAGCCGTAAAGTTTATCTGGACGGCAGCGCTGGCATTATTGAGCGTTCCAACGCCGTCAGCATCCGTGGCCACGAATGAAATATTAACCACCTGGGTGAGAGATTCACTAACCGTAATAGGGCTGCTGTTTTCAGTCCGGACAAAGGTAATTTGAGGAAGAGCGTTTATAGTTACACTTACTGATGTGGTTGCCGTTGACGCTGCGCCGGTAAACAGATCCCAGAATTCATCAAAGTCGCCATAAGCAACTGGAATCGCGGTGACTGATAATACTAAAAATACCACGCCAAGAAGTGCTATGTACAGAAAATGTTTGCTCTTATAATGTGATGAGACATCCTTCTTCAAACTTTATCGCCTCTTTTTCTGATTCTAATTAAATAGTTAACATTAATTAGTATATAAATAATTCGGTTTTTGGGGCTTTACTGGGATTTTTTATTTTCTTAGCTTATCGATATCGTCCACAGAGCAGTATGCTGTCCTGAAGTGTCATAAACCTGCCTGCTGATATCACTTGGAACAGTCCTTAAACAGAAGAAAAGATTTTCCTGTCCGCTGGTTTGGTTTTGGAAATTGATGGTATTATTTCCTGCAGTCATATTGGCTATAGCTAATGTCTGTGGATTAGCAGTTCCACTGGTAGAGTTCATCAGTTGTGTGCCATTGCATTCTAAACAGTTCCCACCAGTACAACTGGAACTATTAATAGCATGCACGGAGAAATTCTGAGCCATGATAAACTGTGATAACGTAGTCAATCCCTGGAGATTAGAACCGCTGACCGTAATTCCACCAGCCGAAATATCTTTGTTACCAGTGTTGTTTATGGTAATTGGAGTACTATTTGAAGTCCGGTTAGTCGTTCCTAATTCTAACGTCGGCCAGGTCAAGGAAGTTGGACTCATGATCATGGCTGTGGTGGTAGCCACTAAGAATTGAGTAGTCCTATTTTCACTCTGAGTGGTATTCCTATCTTTAATGGAAGCATTGATGGTCCAGGCTCCGCCGGAATCAAAGTACCAGAGATTGATTTGGCAGGAATAATTAATTCCAGTATTTCCTATAGTGTTATTAGCTGCACAACTGTTGTTGGATCTCACCGTAGATAAAGTAGTTCCATCGCCTAAGTACTTAGTTATGTTTATTTCCAGCTTAGCGGTGGAATTATCCAAATCACCGTTTCCATTAGCATCTACGGCTATAAAAGTAAAGTTAAGCTGTCTATACGTTCCTTCAATTATGCTTATGGTGCTGGTATTGTGCATCACCGTAGCATTGGAAATTACCGGAGCAAGATTTCGTATGGTAAAGCTGGTTTTCTCGGTATAATTGATATTATTAAGACTATCATTGGCAAAGAAAGTTAAATTATATACTCCGCTTTCCATGGGAAGAGTGAAGGTAAGATTAAATCTGCTGGGGTTATCGGTAGAATTGCTTAAAAATAATTTTTGTATTGACGTGTTTGGATAGGTTAAGTTTACAAAAGTCATGTTGATGATACTGCTGTCAGTGATATTTGCGCCGATTTCTATAGTGACTGAAGGATCGAATAAGGAGTTTAATGTCGGAGTCAATACAGTTACATTTGGTGGGATTGCGTCGGCTGCACCAGCTACATTGATAGTAATATTCCTCGATTCAGATACATTCGTTAATCCATTGCTGTACAGCAGTCCTTCGGTACAATTAATCCACCACTGATACGGTCCGTTGCTTAGCGTCGCATTAGCAGTTATGACGGTGTTAGTGCCGTTGTACACCGATTCATTTGTTCCGAAGGGTTTTGCGCTGCCAAGCAGTACATCGTTCTGCAGCCATAAGGTACAGTTCAACCGTTGCTCAGTCAAGAGATCATCTGAAACGTTGAAGAAGAACTCAGGAGTAGAATCAGTGGTGTTAATGGTAAGATTCGCAGGCGCAACCAGATAGGTGATGGGCATTTTATTAAAGACGGTGCTATTATAAAAAATAGTTCCATTAGCCCCATTCGTACTGTTTAAAGGATCCGTTGGTGCATCACAGGCAGCATCGCCTCCAGTGCCTCTCTCACCATACCGAGTAGAGTTGGTTAAACTGTTACTTGAAATCGTTTCAAAGACATACAAAATTCGTCCGCCAGCTCCTCCTCCTCCTCCGCAGGAATCATCAACACCAGAAGAATTTCCTCCATTACCGCCATCAGCTCGAATAGTAGCAGAGCTGAACATAATCGTTCCAGCTTTCAAGATAATATGGCCGCCTGAGCCGCCTCCGGCACCGGAGTCATCAGCAGCATCACCATTGCTTGCATTCATTGCGGAGACATTAATTGTTCCTCGAATGCCAATCCATCCTCCTGCTCCCGCTGTCACTTTTAATCCCCCTCCACCAGCACTACCTCCGTCTATATTGACTCCGCTAGTAAGATCTCCTGATTCTCCACCTCCTCCTGAACCAGTGAACAAACGTTCACCTGCTGGAGAACCATAGGAGAATCCTCCAGTACTCTTCGTTCCTAAAGCACTAATTCCTCCTGCACCCCCATCTCCGCCAAATCCTCCCCCTCCCCCTCCAGCACTATTGGCATTGCTTGACCTCGCTGCGCCACTTCCTCCACCGCCGTTAGGAACAGTGCTTGCAGTTCCATTATTTCCTGTGCCATTGCCTCCGGCAGTAGATGTACAGGTATTACCAGAACAAGACGCTCCTCCATCACCCCCTGCTATTTCTCCACTAACTCTTCCATTAACATCAATGCTGAAATTACCAAAATAACCTAAGCTAAAATTAACCCATCCGGAGGTAGCAGGAGCGCTGATATTCACCCGACAAATAGTCATGGTGCCAGTGCTTTGAATATCCACCAAATCATAGTTTTGCACGTCGCCGCAGACCGTCATTATGACTCCACTGCCAATAGTTAACGTTGGATCTACAATTATTTCATCGTTCACGGTCTTGCCTTCCTCAGTATAATTCTTAGTCAAGTACACATATACTATTCGCGGTGCAGCCTGCAATACCAAAATATCGTAGTTGTTTGCTCTCTCTGCTGCAAAGTCTACCGATAACTTGCCAGTTTCCATTTTGGCGATACTACTATCAGTAATGGTAATCGGCGAGCTGGAACTTATTCTGATTCTGTTGACATAATCTTCTGAAGGCAATAAGTAGTTATAGGCGATCTTCCAGGAATCTTCAGTAGAGGACTTTGATTGATTGAATCTGGCAGCAAGGATGCTTAATCCTGGTTGGTCAAACTTGATATCCACAGTTGTTTCTTCAAAGGTTGAGGTGTAAGTGAATTCATCTTTCTCGACGAGCGGCACAGCCTCCTTGAATGTTTTTCCATTAAAGCTTGGCTTGTGTATGATAAGTCCTTTGCTGTACTTCCAATCTTCAAAGGTAACTTCTACTGCAGAGTAGCCTATTTGTTTTATTTCCTTGACTTTGTCTTTCTCAATAGTGATATTCGTTTCTTGGATAATCTCCTGCACAGTCTTGGTTTTCTTAATGGTCAGCGGAGGTGTTTCTGGTACTGTAGCCGAATCAAGCGTATCGTTGAAAAGTCCCATTGTTGTATAACCAGTTTCATCTGATACAACGAGACCAGTAATTGAAGTATCAGAATCCATACCTATAAACAATGCTCCTAATCCTAGCAAGAGCATTATTCCCAGCGCAACTGCCAGCGGCACTACTTTGATTCTCTCCTGCTCCAGCGTACTGATTCTTGCATTAATCTCTGCAAGTTCTCGTCGGGCATGATCAAGTTTTCTGGCCGTTTCAGGAATAACTGCGCGTAATGTTTCCCTGCTGGATTGGCTGAACTGCTTGTAGTTCCGGCTATGCCAGAGCAATTGCTTCCTGTTATCGCTGGCTGTCGCTAACCATACTCTGGTTTCCTCACGCAATGCTTCCAATTCCCTGATGCGTGTCTCTACTTCACTCTTCTTCCTCTTCCAGACCGCTAGCGATTTATCCCGGGGCATGGTTCTTTTTTCGTTGTAGTTCGTTCTGTTCTTTCTGTCCGGACCATTCAAATTCGGGCAATTCCGCAGCAATTCTCTTCATCCAGCGCCGCGCATTGGCTGGACTGATTTTCAACAAACCGCATACTTCTCTCACGGAAACAATATCTGCAGAGAGAAGTTCCTGCGCCGCAGGAGAAAGTTCCTGCCTGAATCTGCGGAGTATCTCTTCTTCACGGAGGGCCCAGAGATATCCAGTTTTACTGCTGCGAGTTCCGAACTGAGTTTTGCTAGAGACGATAATCTGCTGCCGGCAGAGTCTCTGTAAAGCTAAAGAAACAGTGGAGAGATTTGGTGTGACACCTCTTCTCTCTAGCTCTTCTATCAGTTCGGAGGTAAACAACGCAGTTTTTTTCTCACGTATTTTTTCACGTAAAGTGGTGAGCAGAAGCGTAGGGACGGATGCTTTGGTTTCAGAAACTTTTTTCACATCTTGGGATGACAAATAATATTGATAGGGTTTAGATGAACGCAATACTCCTTTTTTAAGGTACAAATCCTGAAGGTGAAAATTAATTTTTTTAAGGAATGCCAGATCAAAATCCTGCCGGAGCTCTGCGCAGATTTCTTTTACCGTCAGCGGCCCTTTTTTCTGCAGAATGGCTTTAATCTGCGTCTTTAGATTTCTGGAGTCTTTTTTTTCAGAATACGCAGAAAACGTAATCTTTTGCTCTAATAGAGAGAATTCTTGCTCTTTTTTGCCGAAGAAATAGTAATATTCCAGGCCAAGTTCTCGCTCTGAACGGATAACTAATCCCTTTTTCCAGAAGTTTAGAAGGTCATGCCGGACTAAATTAAGGGTATTTTTATCCGTTTTCCCCAGCTTGCCGGCCAGCTGGATGACGCTTAAAGGATTCTTTTCTAGGCTAAGAATAGCTAGTGCTAACTGTTTACGTTTACTCTCTGCCGGCATTTATGGTTTGAATAAGGTTATT
>CAYJVI010000048.1:6278-8199 GCA_964373595.1 uncultured Methanosarcinales archaeon
ATTTGTTTGTAATTGGCTTTGCTGCTCATGGAAAAAGCGCGCGCGCACGTTTTGGTTTGAATAAGGTTATTGGTTATATAAGCTTTTCTAGAAAAAGTGAAATAAGAACAAGAAAGGAAACTGGTGGTGTTTGTAACCTGCCTGCAATCTGCTGGTAATTTGTTTGTAATTGGCTTTGCTGCTCATGGAAAAAGCGCGCGCGCACGTTTTGGGTTGAGATAGTTGCGTTTCAGGATTTTCTTTAAATGCTCCAAAATAGGAAGATTTAAATAATACTTATGCAACATCACATAATAAAAACTTAGAAAATAGGAATATTTATATAACACGCTTGCAACATCATAAAAATGAAGATTTCAGATTTGGGTGCGAAATTAGAAGGGATTCATACTTTAGAGTCTATAACTTCTACCCTTAAAGTAAATAAAAGAACAGCGGTCAATTATATCTCCAAGCTTCGGAAACAAGGTTTTGTTAAAACTAAAAGAACGAGCAGTGGAAAAAGGATTTATAACATTTCAAAACTACTAAATAGATTAGCAGGCCAGAGTTATTACGAAGTCTTGAATAAAATCTCCCCCCTAAAGCTTTCAGAATCTGAAATATACAGGATTTACGGGAGAGAAATAACCTTAGAAGAAACATTGATTTACGCCATCAAAACTGAAAAATTAAGAGTGGTCCTGGCTTCTTTGGCGCTTTTTAAACAGATCACCAATTGGACTTTGCTATCTGAGCTTGCCCGTAAGAACAAGGTTCAAAGGCAGGTATGCGCCTTGTATGACTTAGCACGATCAATTATAAAAGTCAGAAAGATGAGCCAACAATTTAAGAATACCTGCATGCCAAAGGCGAATGATACCTTTGTATATCTGATTGATAAATTGGAATCTAAAGACTTTGGAAGAATACAAGAAAAATGGAAGGTCTATTTGCCTTTTAATATGGCGGATCTTCAGGACTATACTAAAAAATGATAAATGTAAGAGACCAACAGAATCTTCTATTGAACATAGCTAGAAAACTAAAACAGAAACTGCTGGTGTATGCTGTTGGAGGTACAGCCATGATGTTTCATGGGTTAAAAGATGTAACATTAGATATAGATTTGGTATTTACTTCTGAAGAAGACAGAAATGCCTTCAAATTAGTAGCAGAAGAGTTAGAGTATAAGCTATACAATCACACATTAGTATACGGAACCAAATCCAATCCTCCTCTAATGCTTCGCCGTGGGAAAGGAGATGAAGAAGAAAGGTTTGACTTGTTTACAATTGATGTTATTGATTTCATCTTCTCTGCGGAGATGATGAAGAGAGCAAAAAACACCTATGAATTTGATCAGAAATTGATACTTAAAATTGCCGATCCTCATGATATTATTCTGATGAAGTGCGCAACAGAGAGAGTAAAAGATAAAGATGACACCAGACAAATTATGGATAATTATAACATTAACTGGGATATTATAATTAACGAAGCTATTAATCAGATAAAGTTTGGGAGAGAAAAAGCAATATGGTATCTGACAGGATTCATTACCGATATTAAAAAAATTGGCGGAAAAATTCCTTCTGATGTTCTTCCAAAACTATACCAGCTGCTTGAAAAACAGGGAGAATAATGAAAACAAGCAGCGCGAGCGAATATTATAAACAGATTTTAGATGGCTGACAAATAAACCCAATAGGTCAGGCAGGTAACCGCAGTTAAAGGAATCCCCACTTTTGCAAATTCCCAAAAGGTAATCGTTTCTCCAGCTTTCCTTTCCGCATTTTGAATGATTATCACATTGCTGGCCGCGCCTAAGATAAACAGGTTACCCGCCAGCGTACTTCCGGCAGCCAATGCTGCCATCTCTTTCGTCGATGCGCCAGCCTGAAGAAGCATCGGTAAATACAGGGCAACTAAAGGAACATTA
>CAYJVI010000049.1:0-3082 GCA_964373595.1 uncultured Methanosarcinales archaeon
AAATAATCTAAAAATATTTAAACAGGATTAGGTTACCTTCCTTCTATGCTCACTAACTGTCCGGAATGCCATAAGCCCTTGCACCAAGGCCAGCATAAATATGCTGATGGATTGTTTACGGTGCAGTATTGCAAGAAATGCGGGTTTAGGAAGGAAGTTCCACTAGAAAAGTAAATTTTTTAATCCAAAGATCTTAGTACTTTTTCTTTGAATAATTTCCGTGTACGCTGTTCTATGTCTTCATCTCCTTCCAGGGGCGTAGAATCAGAAAAACAAATGCTCGATTGCGACCACTCACTTATGATTTGACTAATAAATCCATGATATTCTCCAGTACTCTTTTTGTATAAATCATGATTGGGATTTTGAGTATATTCGTGAAACCTTTGCTCAAGAAGAGCAGGAAATACTCTCCAGATTGCTTTGGTTATACGATCTCTGTTTTGATGAGTCGGCAAATGTAATAAATGTCGAAACGCATATTTTTGAGCATTTTCATCAACAACCAGCACCCCAACAGGGATAAAATCCTTCGTAGAATCGGTCAAATCTGAACAGTAGAGAGCGAGAGTATACCGCATTGGATTAATTTCACACCCGCAATCCTTCCCGCAGTTTTCTTCATCCCGTTTTTCGCTCATGGTAACGATTAACCTAATTTGCCAAGTATTGCCAGAATGATGTTTATTCTCTCTTTGAGCTCATTATCTTCAACTTCAGTTTCGAGAGCCAATAATGATGTTCTGGCTCTTTGGAGCGTTTTGTCGGTTAATTTTGTAATAGTCGCTTCTGTGGATGGAGGAGCGTTGAAAACCTGATATGCCCTGACAATTCGAGAGAGATTCTGATCGGTCAGCTGGATCAATGCTTGTTGTTCTTCATTATAATTGCCTTTTGTTCTACGAATTGTGTCCACAAATCTGGTTATAAAAGCAATATCTTTCTGATTTAATTTGTGTATGTCCTGCCAGGAAACCATTTTAGCATCATATAGATTATTTTTTACTTATTCTCTTTTTCGGCTTTTCAACCACTATCCAAACATCATCTTTTGTACAGCGATAAAGTGTTCTGCTGTATTTCTTTTTGTTTTTGGAATTAACACTGGTATCTTTTTTTACGACGTTCATTAACTTTTTACAAATAATGCATTTCATAAAAATCAGAACCCCATACCTTTCGGCAGTTTTCCTCCAAATTTCTTCATCATTTTATTAATATCCCCTTCACCTTTAAACATTTTCATCAGTTTCTTGCTCTGCCGGTATTGCTTCAATAACTCGCGGACTTCTCCTATTTTCAAACCAGAGCCGGCCGCAATCCGATCAATCCTCTCGGCGCTGATGATATCGGGATCTTCTAATTCTTCTTTGGTCATGCTGTTCATAGCATATCTCCATTTCTCTAGTTTTCCTTCCTGCACTTCCAGCATCTCCTTCGGTAATTTCAACGAACCCATGCCGGGAATCATTTCCATAAGCTTCCCAAAGGATCCCATTTTTTTTAGGGAGGACATCTGCTGGTATAAATCGACTAAATTGAATTCTCCTTTCAGGAATTTTTCCTGTATATCCTGCGCCTGTTCTTCGGTCATGACTTCCTGCGCTTTTTCTAAGAGTGATTCCAAATCGCCCATGCCGATTAATCTGCCTACAAATCTCTGGGGATGGAACAATTCCAGATCATCAACTTTTTCTCCCACGCCGATGAAGACAATAGGCGCTCCAGTGACTGCGCAGGCTGATAATGCTCCTCCGCCCTTGGCAGTGCCTTCCAGCTTAGTGATAATTACTCCAGTTACCTCGCAGGTATCATGAAATGTTTGCGCCTGTTTCTGCGCTGCTTGTCCTAAATCAGCAGAAATGACCAGCAGTTTTTCATCTGCTTGAACAGTTCGGTGTAGTTCATTCAATTCTTTGATCAGCTCATCGGACAAAGCATCTCTGCCGGCAGTATCAATAATCACTAGGTCATATTCCTTCAATTTCTTTTCAAAAGCGAGGTAAATGTTAACCGGATCTTTTTCTTTCTTAATACCTAGGAAATCAACACCAACATTCTTCGCTAATTGTTCTAGCTGGTCATAAGCAGCAGGACGCCAGGTATCGGTCTGCATCACCGCAACTTTGTATCCGCGTTTCTTGTAGAATTTAGCCAGCTTTCCGGCAGTAGTAGTCTTTCCGCTTCCAAAGAGGCCGACTAACATGATTTGCGTTGGCTTCTTGGTGATCTTGATTTCATGCGCTTCTTTTCCTAAGAAATTGGTTAATTCCTCATATACTACTTTGATCAAGTGTTCGCGTTTGGTAATTCCGGCAGGAGTAGTTTCAGCAGCGCGTTCCTTGATTTTCTTGCTCAAATCGAACACTAATTGCACATTAGTATCGGACTGAAGAAGTGCTCGTTGGATATCTTTTACCAGTTCGTTAATGAGCTTTTCATCTACGAAAATAGACCTGGTAATTTTGCTTAAAGTGTTCTTTAACGAATCTCCGAGCTTTTCGAGAACCATGCGTTTATAAAAATGAGGGAGTTATTTAAATGTTTGTTGAAGAAGAAGATAGTAAGAAGAATGCAGGTTTATTTGTGGAAAAAGGAGGGTGGGTCTTTATTGTTTTCTCTATCTAATTGATACATAAGAAGAGTCTCTTCTAGAAGAGGAGCCATTTGAGGAAACTGCCCTACGATATCATAATATTTGTCTTGAGCTTCTAAAGACAAAAAACCATACTGGTTGGCAACATCAACAAAATCACTAAGTAAATTGGCTTTCTTCATTTTTGGATTCCACATAATTTCTAATAAATCTTTCAATCCCATTTCAATTACCTAATATCAAGATTATTCTTTTCTTTATAAATATCCCTTAAACTTTTTTGTTGTTTTCTCACTCAAAATGCCTTCCTCTTCTCGGTCCAGATTTCGGCGACACATAAGAGAACCAATCTTCCTTAGTTATAGGATGAAAGTGGTCTGCTTCCTCGATCAATGCTTTTGCCGTCGTTTCCTGAACCGCAGCGATTTCTATCCGCACCCCTTCTGATTTTAAGTGGGTCACTAAATCCAGATAGTCTGAATCTCC
>CAYJVI010000049.1:3182-8057 GCA_964373595.1 uncultured Methanosarcinales archaeon
TTTCACCTTTTTTATAGTATAAAATGTACCAAAAGACTCAAAATTCTTAAGAATTTTGTGCCTTTTGTACATACAAAGGGCTTAAATTTTCTTCACGGAATAGGAAACCTATCCTATTCCGGAACCGAAAACAAATTGAGGTCTGTTTTCGTGTTTGAAAATTTATGTCCTTTGGTATGAGCCTGCAGGGATTCGAACCCCGATATCGATTTTGAACACCTTTCGTTGTCCAAATTAACCGGTCCGAAGCCGATTGTGCTATCCATTACACCACAGGCCCATAGGGCTTAAAAAAGGGATGTGTTTTAAAAACATTTTGTTCTCAGAAACAAATATAAAGCTTACAACCTTCATTTTCTTCATGCACCCTAAAACTGGATTCCTAAGAGCGTACCTGATCATTGCTCTGCTGATGGGTTTTCTGGGCTTACTTGACAATATTTTCGCTCTGGTTAATGTTACCCCTGCCCTTTACCAAGATATTGTAGTCACAATACTGTTCCTCTTTTTCTTCTTCAACCTTTATTCCATCATCATCTTCCGCCGCCATAAGGTAGAACGGATTGCCTATGTTCTTCCCATATACCATCTGCTTAGTTATGCGCTCTTTGTTTCCTTTGGAATAACCGTCATTTTTGTGGCTGCAACTCCGGAATGGCTCGCTACGGCTCTTATTGGTTTGGGATTTGCTTCCTCTCTTTTTGAGATTGTTTTTAGCGCTTATCTTTTGACAAAGCTTGATTTTTCTCCGTCTCTGCCGCATTGAATTCTTTCAGTAAGGAATTGTTGTCCATCTGTATGGAATAATCAAGGTTATCAAGTTTTTTTTCTTCAATAAAAAGGATTAACTTCTTCTTCTTTTCTTCACTCCAATTCTCAAATTCCTTGGCTGTCTGGCAGAAATATTCTGTATCACAATGCCCCTGGCGCAAGTCTTTCTCCTGATGCCGCGCGGGGTGCAAGGGACAGAGGAAACATCCTTTTTCTTCGACTAAATTTCTGCACACGCCGTTGCGCAAATCTCTTGATGGCCTTCTATCACGAAACTGCAAAAACTGTTTTTCCGTCTGAGGATCAGCATTCTTAAATTCCAGGGTATTCTTGAAGATGGCTTGTTTTATTTTTTCCTTCGGTTCAAAATCATATCCGCAGCAGCCCATGCAGCCGCCGTTGAGCTGGCATAAAGGTGAAATTGTTGGAACCATAAGCTAAAATTAGCTTTCTCTTTTATTAATTGTTCCACCTTTTTTTCACGGCTCATCTACGCAAAAAAATCAAGGCTTAGGGGGAGGAAGGATCGGTGGCGTCGCATTCCCGCCAAATATGGTCAGCCAGGGATTTTTAGTGGTGTTCTGTATTTCCAGGCGCCTGACTAACATCGACGGAGATACTACAGATACCGGCACCCAACCAGATTCTGCACCACATACGCCATTCCAAGCTTCAGCGTCATTTCCAAAAGCAACAATCTCATCAAGCATGTTCAAGGGAGTTCCTATTACCTCCACTGGCCTGACCAAAGTCTCCTTACCAGTCTTCACGTCAACGGTATAGGTCAACTGTGGCATAACTTTAAAGGCCTGGAAACTGCCGTAAGCGCTTGTTGAAGTGAGGCCTCCTTTGGATTGGCGGAAGATAAGGTAAAAATCCTTTCCCTGCGCGACTGCTTCTTTTTTAGCAAGTTCTTTTAATTTGTCAAAAGAAATAGGCTTTTCCGGGACAAGCATTGTATTACCCATCCTGGCAATAGGATCCTCATCATTATCCTGTGCCCTGCCGTGGCCATTGGAGTTCGTAAATCCTGGAATGGGCCTCCGAGACATCAGGTAATTCTTCAGCGTACCTTTCTCGATGAGGGTAACTCTCTGGGCAGGCACTCCTTCATCGTCGTGATGGTAGTGCCCATTGAGATATTTATCCTTAAATTTAGCTAAAGTAGGGTCGTCAACTAAAGTAACGAGATCAGAGGTGATTTTCTTCCCTACTTTGTCCTTAAAGGTCTGCCCTTCATGCTTGCTAATCTGCCTTTCTCCCTCAAGGCGATGACCTACTACTTCATGCCAGAAAACGCCTGCGTTGTTGCTGTCCAATATTACTGGCACTGCTGTAGGTTCAAGTTTGGGAGCTTTCTTTAAGTCCCTTAATTCTTTTACCATTTCATTAGCGAGATTGATCAGAGTATTTTCATCAGGCATTTCTCCAGTAGTACGATAATTCAAAACCCTGTAATTGCTAAGTTGTTCGCCTTGGTCGGTCATGGTTTCAGCATCCATAAATAGAGAATAAAACGTTGATGACTTAACAATTTTGGTTCCCTCGGTATTGATGAAATAGGTGGTCTCCTTTTTTCCTCCAAATCCCACATTAGAGTCGAGAATGTCATCCTTATTCTCAAATTCCTTGCTTATCTTTTTGGCTAGATTCTCCAGAGTCTTGGTGTCAAATGTAAGCTGGACATCTTTTCCCCAACAAACACTTGCTTTCTCTTTTGAAAAATCAGCAACTCCATCCATCTCTTTGTCCTTAACCTTGCTGATCTCTTCAGTCCTTTTTTGATAAAAATCCTTCTCAGCACGTTTTATCGCTTTATCACTGGCTAACCATAATGCTCTCCTGATTGCGTGTGAAGAACCAACAGACGGAAGATCAAAAGAATGGTAACTCATACCTTCCTTGCCATAGCTGCCTACCCTGACCTCTGCCCCGACACTTACCTCTTTGGTCTCTTCAGAACTCGTAGATCCATATGTCGCGGTCACATGTCCGCTTTCAGTAACATGGATAGTGTGGCTCATATAAAAAGGCGCTTCATAGCCCTGCACCCTCAACGTATCTTTTGAACGAATAAACTCTGATTCCAGAGCCCCCATCACAGTCTGCCGCTCTAAATCACTAAGTTGTGTCTCACATTGGTAAAGGCTATCCTTTTGAGATGGATTTGCAGACGCAGGGGATGTGGCTGCGATAGAAGCAGCCACAAGACCGGCAGTAATGATTCTTTGTAGCATTTCATTTTCCTCCGTGATTTTTACAAATAATTATTACAAGAATATTAGTTAATAACCTTTATAATTATTGTTTGCCTGAAGAATACATCTCCTTAAAGGGTCACATCTCCTGCGGCGCTTCAATACCCAGCAGATTCAATCCATTCTCCAACACTTGCCGGACACAATCCACTAATAATAATCTCGCTTTGGTATGATTTTTCTCTTCAGAAAGCACCGGGCATTTATGATAAAATTCGTTAAACGCCTGCGCCAACCCGATAAGGTACTGCGCCAGATGATGCGGCTTATACGTCTCTGCAGTTTTCAGCACTATCTCGGGGAAAAGCGCCAGTGACCTGAGTATGGCCTGTTCTTCCTGCAGCGCCAACAATTCAAAATTAACCGGGTAGTGTACAGCTAGATTATGCTCTTTCTTGGCCTTCCGTAAAATCGAACAGGTTCTTACATGGGCATATTGCAAGTACGGTCCAGTTTCTCCTTCAAAACTCAGCGACTCTTCTGGATTATAAACAATATCCCTGGCAAAATCAGTGTGCAGCATATAAAATTTGATAGCTGCCAGCGCAATTTGTTCAGCGCGTTCCTGCGCTTTTTCTTTAGCTAAATGCGGATGCCGTTTCCTGACTTCTGCCGACGCTAATTCCGCAACTTCATCCATTATATCGTCGGCATCAACAACTGTGCCTTCCCTCGATTTCATTCTGCCGGAAGGCAAATTGACCAAACCATAACTGAGATGCTGCATGTTCTTGGCGTACTTCAAGCCCAGCATCTCCAGAATCCTGAACAGCTGCTGGAAATGCAGGCGCTGTTCTGAAGCTACCACATATATCATCTGCTGAAACTTGAAGTCGCGGTAGCGTATGGTTGCCAGATACATATCCTGGGTGATGTAAATCGAGGTTTCATCTCCACGCAGCAGGACTTTATCCGGATGGCCATACTGCTGCAAAGGTGCAATAATGGCGCCAGTAGCCGGATCTTTCTGGAAAATTCCTTTCTTTAGTCCTTCCTGCACTAATTCTTTCCCTTTTTCATAGTATGATGATTCTGCATATTCTTTTTCAAAGGAGAGGCCGAAGCGTTTATACGTTTGTGCAAAGCCCTGCAATACCCAGTGATTCATTTTTTTCCATAAGGCCTTGGTTTCTTTATCACCAAGTTCCCATTTCAACAACATTTCCTGGGCTTCTTTTTTTAAGTGTTCTTTTCCAGCGTTTTCTTCTTCTTTGGCTTTCTTGGCAAACAGAACATAAAAATCGCCTACAAAGTGATCTCCTTTCTTATCCGGCTCTTTCTCCTGCCCCCATTTCTGGTAGGCTAGCATGGACTGGCAGATATGGATGCCGCGGTCATTGATGATGTTGACGGGATGCACTCGGTTGCCGACAAATGAAAGCACTCTGCAGACGGCATTGCCTAAAGCCATGTTGCGCAAATGGCCGAGGTGCAGCGGCTTGTTGGTGTTCGGTCCGCAATACTCAACCACAATTCTTTTTCCTTTATACGATTTTGGTTTACCGTAGTGCTTGGCTTCTTTATAGATAGCGCTCAGGGTTTCTTTTGCCAGAGCATTATGCTTAATAAAAAAATTAAGATAGGGCCCAGCGGCTTCAACTTTAGAAATAAATTCCGGAAGGGTTAGTTTTTCTTTCAGCTTCTCGGCTTCTTCTTTGGCATTTTTTCCCAGTTTGAAGCAGGGAAATGCATAATCCCCTAACCTGGGATCAGGAGGAACTGCAACTAAATTAGAAAGTTCTTCTTCAGAGAGCTTTGTTTCTTTACTTAATAATTCAACAATCTCTTCTTTAAAATTCATCTTTCTGTAGAAACCAACTGGTTTTATATATTTTTAGGTCATCCA
>CAYJVI010000050.1:0-7811 GCA_964373595.1 uncultured Methanosarcinales archaeon
TGAATTCTCATCCTGGTTGGTGCTGCATCTTGCAAAGTTTGGATGCCTACTTTTTGGTATAGCTGGATGACCATACTTCCATACTCTCTTGCTCCAACCAGATCTCCTTGTCGCATGGACAAGATAGCGCTGGCATAATTCTCTTCCGCTCGCTGTTTCATTTCGTATCTCATTTTCGTTTCCTCCATTTGTATGAACACGTCTACACCTCTTTTTTTTCTGGTACTTGTCTTAGTAACCAACACCCATTTCTACTTTTATGCTGGTCTCTGGTTTTTTTTTGCTTACATAGGTTCTTAGTAAACTTTCTACTTGATCCTGCGGAGCAGTCCCGTAATCCCCGCTATATCCGAAGGCGTAGATTGAACCATTTGCTAACTCTACTCTTCCACCGCCCATTATTCTAGACAGTCTTATTCCATTTGGAAGAGTGCTTTCAAAGTTTTCAGCAACGTCTTGGTGGTAAGAACCAGGTCCGGCAACAAAAACTTGTTTAGTTTTTTCCCCATCAGTCACGTCGACTAAGACAAACTTGTACCTTCCAGTTTCTGGTAGTTTTACGCTTGCTATTTCGTCTATGCTCATTTTTGCTTTCCTCCCCATTCAGGTTTCTGCTTCCTTGCGTCGTGCTCGTTCATATTAGAGATAAGAAAGTCGATTCTTTAACAATATTTGTTGTAGATATCCCTACAACAAGCAAAAGATTAATAAAGAAATTTGCTTTTACTTTGCTTATGCAGCCAGAAAGCGTTTTAGAAAAATTAGGATTCAGTCCTAACGAGATTAAAGTTTATCTTACCTTAAACGATCATGGATCTGCTAAGGCGGGAAAAATTGCTAAGATAGCTAAAATTGACCGCAGCAACTGCTACAATGCTCTAAAATCTTTATCCGAAAAAGGCTTGGCAAGTTATGTTCTTGTTGGAAAAGTGAAATGGTTTCAAGCCACCGGACCAAAACTGCTACTAGACTACGTCAAGGAACAGGAGGAGGACATTAATGCCATTCTTCCAGAGCTCCAGGCGCGGCATAAAGCAGCAAAAATAGAGGGACAAGTTAGGCTCTTCAAGGGAACAAAAGGAATTAAAACAATTTTTCTCGATATCATAAGAACGGGAAAAGACAATTATGTTTTCGGTTCGGAAGGACAGTTCTCAGAACGAATGCCTGAATTCGCTCTGCAATTTGACCGGCTAAAAAAAGAAAAAGGGATAAAAACCAAAATGCTGATAAGGAAAGGAAGAAAAGAGCTTGATACCAAAACGAGCCAGTATCATTATGTCCCTAAAGTCTCGGAAAGCCCGGCAGTAACGAATATTTACGGAGATAAGATTGCCATTATCATCTGGACCGATGAACCAGAAGGAATTCTCATAGAAAATGCGGCTGCGGCTAAGGCCTATAAGAGCTATTTTGATGTAATGTGGGATGTAGGAAAGAAATAAGGCTAGCCCTTCGTTTAGACAAAAACGTTTAAATAACCTAACCTTATTCTCAAGCACATGTCATCAAAGAAAAATACTCTTGGAATAACTGCCAAGAAAAGTCAGGATTTCTCCGAATGGTACACCCAGCTGCTGCAGAAAGCGGAACTGATTGACTATTCTGCTGTTTCCGGATGCTATATTCTAAGGCCTAATGCCTATCACATCTGGGAAAAAGTGCAGGAATATTTTGATAAGTTAATCAAAGATGATGGCGTCAGAAATGCCTATTTCCCATTATTCATCCCCGAAAGTCTGTTAGCAAAAGAAGAAAAGCACCTTCAGGGCTTTGCGGCAGAAGTTGCCTGGGTAGAATCCGGCGGGCATTCCAAGTTGAATGAGCGTATAGCGGTTCGCCCGACGTCAGAAACAATCATCAATGATACCTACGCTAAATGGATTCGCTCGCATCAGGATCTGCCCCTAAGAATCAACCAATGGTGCAATGTCGTGAGATGGGAGTTCAAGCATCCCGTTCCCTTTTTACGGAGTAGAGAATTTCTCTGGCAGGAAGGGCATACGGCCTTCGCTACCAAAGATGAAGCAGTGAAAGAAGCGCATAAGATTTTAGACTTTTATGAACAATTGTTTAAGGAACTCTACGCGATGCCGGTATTGAAGGGCATCAAGTCCAAGGCAGAAACCTTTGCCGGCGCAGAATTTACTCTTTCCGTGGAAACTTTTTTGCCCAATGGAAAAGCAGTGCAAGGCGCTACTTCACATCATCTGGGGCAGAATTTTGCAAAAGCGTTCAATATCACTTTTCAGGACGAGAAACAACAATCGCAGTATGTCTGGCAGAATTCCTGGGGGATTTCGACGCGTTCCATAGGCGTTATGGTCATGATGCATTCCGACGATAGAGGATTGGTATTGCCGCCAAAATTAGCGCTGACGCAGGCCGTTATTGTGCCCATCCTTTTTGACGATTCCAGAGCAAAAGTGCTGAAAGAAGCGCAGAAAGTAAAAGCATTGCTGGTGAAGAAAGGATTTTCTGTTTATCTCGATGACCGGGAAGGATATTCACCGGGATGGAAGTTTAATGAATGGGAGATGAAAGGCATTCCGGTGCGGATCGAGGTAGGCCCAAAAGATCTGGAAAATAAAGAAGTGATGGTAGTGCGCAGAGATACCGGAGAAAAACAATCCCTGCCTTTGCCGGCATTAGATGCGGAAGTGAAGCTGATCTTAGAACAGATACAGCAGAATCTGTATGAAAAGGCAGAGAAGTTCTTGAAGCAGAGCATGGTCAAAGTGGAGAATTCCAAGGATGCAGAAACAGCAGTCAATTCCAATAAAATGGTGTTTGCTCCCTGGTGCGGAAGCCCGGAATGCGAAGAAAAATGGAAAGAAAAAACCGGTTCTAAATCATTAAATTCGCCGTTGGAACAGCCCAGGATGAAGAAAGATCAGTCTTGTTTTGCCTGCAAGGAAAAAGCGAGTGCCTGGTTTTATTTTGGGAAGAGTTATTGAAAGAGAAGAGAAGGTAATCTATACACTTGAACCGTCTCCGTATTACAATCAAGATATACAGCCCTACCTAGATGTGTGCCAAAATCTCCCAAATCCTCACCGATTATAGGGATGTTTAGCTTGGCTAAGTCTCTTTTAACCAGAGGTGAAATCTTTTCCTGTCTGTGGCTTTCACCAGCCAAAACTGCTTCTAATTGTTTATATACTCCTAATTTTGAAATCAAGGTATTTACAATATTTTCCGGATAGGCTGCTTCAGGAACCAATCCCGAGCCGCGAACTCCGCTGATATGCGCCAAGGCGCCCTTCTTTGTTTCAGGGGCGTAAAGCGCTATAGCTAAACAAGGGCCTATTCCATCAGTCCATAAAGAGCCGAAGCTATCGTCACAGTCGTCCCAACCAACATAGGTGCCGGATCTGTCTTTAGGACTTCCTTCGATTATCGTAAATTCCATTGCCATACCTTGTTATTTACGGCATTATTTATTAACCTTTCTAACGTCATTACTATTAAGTGATTAAAGTGGAAACATTTATAAATAACTAATAGAATCTAACAAAAACCATGAGATTGACGGTAAGCGTTTCACTGAAAGAGGAGACTTTGGCCAAGCTGCAGGAGGCACTTCGGACTGGCAATAGTTATCGGAATAAGTCCCATTTGGTAGAATGCGCCATCGAGAAATATTTGGAACCATAAAATGACCGCAGAAGAATCGAAAAAAGAACCAATATCTGACTTCCCCCTAGCTGATATTATGCCAACTGACGGCATTACTGAAGATACTAGAAGAGGCGGGGAAGACACCATTCCGGCCGATATCCGTAGCGCACCGACTAGCCGAACCAGTCCCAGCCTTGAAAGACTTTCTGAAGAAGCTTTTGAACAACTTAAAATTGACCCGATAATTGTCGGGAAGAGGGAAGGGTATCAGTTGATCTATAAGATTTCTCGTGATTCTTCTCGTACAGAACTTTTTTATGCCCAAGGTTTAGATAGCAAGCGGAAGTTTGTGGTCAAGCGCTTCTCCGGATCTTATCCAGAAAAATTTGAACGGGAAAAAACCATCCAGGGAATTTTGCGCAGCCGTGGCGGGCATAAAAATATCTTGCTGGCCGATGAATTTTTTGACGAACAGGGAATTACTGTTACTCCCTATGTCCGTGGCAGGGATGTTGATAAAATGCAGAAGAGCAGCAACGCCATGCTAACCCCGCAGCAAGCCAAAGGCATAGTATTGGGCCTCTGTGATGCTTTACAATACCTGCATGAATGCAATGTTGTCCATCGCGATGTTAAACCAAGAAATATTGTTTTATACATCGCAGATCCTGCTTTGAAAGAGATTACTCCGGAAAAATTGGAATCTTCTTTAGAAATCACTCCAAAGTTGTTTGATTATGACGTAGGCTGGCATGAAACTATTGCTCATTTGGATGAACCTGGTGCGGTGGTGGGAACGCCCCACTACATGGCGCCGGAAGTAATTGCGGGAGTAAAAGGCGATCCACGAATAGATATATATGCTGCGGGAATTACTCTATATAAACTCCTAACCAAGAATTTTCCTTTTAATGGAAATGATAATTATCAAATCATGGAAGCGCATATTGTAGATCCAGTTCCAGACGTAACCCAGTTTAATCCTACCGTTAGTGAAGATGTGCAGTCAGTCCTGGAAAAAGCGCTGGCCAAAGATCCGGAGCGGAGATACCAAACTGTGGAAGAGTTGAAAAGGGAATATTTGGAGGCTGTGAGATAGGAAGAGGAAATAGATCATGGCTATAAAAAAAAATGTAACAGTGTCTAAAGCACTCCAGATGGTACAAAAAACTTCGGAAAAACTTGGAATCGGCGCTATGCTATTGGGTCTGGCTTATGGTGCTTTATGGTCAACTAGTTCTCTTTCATCCTATACTTCCCCTAAAATAGAGTCTCAGAATAGATTAGAAATTCTTCTTGAAGAAGAGAAAAAGAAACTGAAATGTACTAAAGATATAAAAGCAGAATTGTTCGGTTCGCCAATTCCTCACGGGATTAAAAAAGAGAATGGCACTTATGAGATTAAACTAAATGGAAATTTAGCTACTGAGTCTATTTTAAAACATGAGCTCTATCACATCTGCGATGGACACACTGATAGCAGATATTCATTTCTCAAGTATCACTTTTGGTACGAACCGCAAGCAATGATGTATGAAACGTTCGGATTAGAATTTTAAAGGAACAACCATGATCAAAGAAATCATAATCCTCGGAGACATTGAAATGGGCGGAGGAACGCTCACAGACGATTTCATCAGCGACCAAGCTCTTTCCAAACTTATTTACTCGCTCTGCAATAAAAATATTCCCGTGGATTTAGTTCTCAATGGCGACACTCTCGATTTCCTGAAATGCCCCTACATAGAAAATAACACTATCACTTACCCCAGACATATTACCAGCGAGATTTCCTTGGCAAAACTGCGATTGATTTATACTGCTCATACTCCCGTTTTTGACGCATTGCAGAGATTTGCATCAGAACAGAAAAACCGGCTTTTTTTGATCATCGGCAACCATGATCCGGACTTAGTGCATCCCGAAGTCCAGGAAGGCATTAAAACGCTCCTCCACAGTTCGGAAAACGTATTCTTCTCCTTTTACTACAATGACCACGGCGTCTATGCCGAGCACGGACATCAATACGACTTTCTCAGCAAAGTCAATGAAGAACATCTTTTCCTCAGCTACAAAGGGCAACAGATCCTCAATATTCCCTGGGTTTCCTTAGGCCTTATCAGCAGATTTATGACTCTGAAAGAAGAGCATCCTATTTTAGAACGGATTACTCCCAGGCCGGCAACTTTCTCGCATCACAAAGCGGTGGTCAAAAAACTTACCTGGCGGGTTATAGAGTACTACGTAAAGAGCCTCTTTTATTATCCCTTTCGCTACTATTACGACCCCACCTATACTTTCCCGCGGGAACTGCTTCGGGAATTCTACCGGCGGGTGAAAAACGTCCACTGGGATATTGATGAAATCGTGGACGTATTTAAGAAAAAACGAAGAAAAAAACTGCACCGGAATAAAATCTACGTCCTGGGGCATATTCATAAACGGCGTATCGAAGAAATAGGAGAAGTTACTATCATCCATCCGGACACCTGGCGCGATGAATATTTCATGGACACCAAAACCAGGGAATTAATCCCAAAAACCAAGAGATATGTGCAGGTTACTGTTGACAGCGGCAACAACCTTCAATGGAAAATGACTGCCCACCCCATTAAAAGAAGTACCTTCCATTTCGATGATGTAGTGAGAGATGAGAAGAAGCACCTGCAATTAGCTGCACAGGAAGAAGGGTACACTTTGGAGAAGAGCTTGCCATGAAGTCTGATCTTGAAACGTTGGTCATTGAAGGACTTAAAAATGGAGATTGTTCTATTGAACGCGCCTTGCTGGTAGTTTCTGGTTTAGATGAAAGAGGAATTCGTAATTATCAGCAAAAGCTAGATTCAATACAAGACGATTTTGAAAGATGGCATTCCGAAATACCAGAAAGAGCAAGAGCATTATTTGATTATCTCTGGGAAACAAAGCCGAACCGATACAGTGATGATTTTTTACTTGCTAATGTTATAGACAACCACTTGGCTGACGATAAGCATGCCAAAGTAGGTAATTGTTTAGGATTGACTTCATTGTACACCGTTCTTGGAACCAGACTGGGGTTGGAGATGGCTGTTTTATTCGATGAAGAGCATATCCTCAGTCTTTTATCGTACCATGGACAAGAAATTGTAATTGAGAATACTAAAAATATTGGTTTTGATTGCAACCTCAAAGAAAGACAGAGATTTCAAAAAGGAGATTTGAAGATCTTAGTTTCATATGCATTCAGCAGCAGAGGAAATGCAAAACAAAATTTAGGAGATTTAAAGGGAGTGATACAGGATCACAATAAAGCACTTGAACTGAAGCCTGATTATGCATATGCGTTTAGCAACAGAGGAGTTGCAAAAGCAGATTTAGGGAACCTTAAGGGAGCTATAAAGGATTACAATAAAGCAATTGAGCTGAAGCCTGATGATGCCTTCGCTTTCTACAATAGGGGGTTGGCAAAATATTGTTTAGGGGATTTAGAAGGAGCTAAAAGAGACTCTGAAAGAGCCCATGAACTTAATCCAACTCTGTGTAAACATTATATTTCACTACTCTCCTGCAATCAGTAATGTTTAAATAAAAAGTTGCATTCTAAGCTTTACTGGGGTGTTCCTTATTGCAGAAGCAGCGACAAAAAAAGAAAGCAGGCAAACTTTTTTCCCAGTAGATGACCTCCTCCGATATAATTCTTTAGAGCAGCTGCTGGAAAAAGTCTCAAAAATTGCGGAAACAGAAATTGCCCTGAAAGATACCGAAGAGATGACGCTGGAAGAAGAAGTGGAGAGCCTTATTCCTGAAAAAGGAGCAGAAGCGCCGCAGTTGAGATATTCTTTTTCTGAAGAACAATTCATGATGGAACAAGCTCTTAATGCTCCGGCTCTTGGTTATGAAAAAAAGTGGTACAAAGAAGGAGCTCTTTCTCAATTTGAAGCCGAAGAAGAATATGAAGCTTCACAAATGGTTTCCTCTGAAGCAGAGACGGAAATTCTCAGCAGCGAAGAAGCGAAAGAAGTGATGGTTGAAATTCAATATGCGGCTATGCTCGGATCTACGCAGCAGATCGACCCGGAAAAACGGGAGAAATTGCAGTGGTACATCCTGACCAATAGTTCCCTGTTCAAGCTTATGGAAAGAATGTGCGGAATTGGCGGAGATGTGAATTACGGCTCTTGGGTATAAAATTTAAGCACTTCTTCTTC
>CAYJVI010000051.1:0-7772 GCA_964373595.1 uncultured Methanosarcinales archaeon
TGATAAAAAATATAAGAAGTATATAAATTTTCCCATATTTAATATACTTTTTATTAATGGGGCTCTTTTACCGGGAATCCCGGTAATTTCTGAGTAGACCCTAAATCCCGGTAATGATTCTGTACGTCCAATATCTACAAAACCAAAAGTTCTTCATCTCCCACTATTCCAGAATTCTGCACCAAAGGATTTATATACTCTACCCTATAAATTAAAAGCAGCCCGTCACAGAGAGTACCTGTGGGAGCGCACGGACAAACCAAGCTGTGAACTCAGGGGTTAGTGACGCGGGCTTCATAATCGCACCCAGGAAAATAGCATTCACATTTCACCATCATCACAACATTAACATGAAGATTTGATGAATTACTGCTATTTTCTGAGGAAATTATAACAACAAAAACCATTAGGGAGAGTTGACCATCATAATCACATTTCACATGTACAGTACCTTGCAAGGCGCTATACGTAAAATCTAAGTCAGCTCTTTCTACAACGGAGGATACAAAATGGCAAAAATAAGCCCAGTAGCGGCTAAATACATCGTACATTCAACCATTTTAATTGACGGGGTTGTGGATAAACCAGATGTCATTGGGGCAATCTTTGGCCAAACCGAAGGGTTGCTGGGAAATGACTTAGAATTGCGCGAGCTTCAGCGCAGTGGTAAAATAGGCAGAATTGAAGTAAACGTAAACATCGCTTCCGGAAAAACCAAAGGGGAAATCATTATTCCCAGTTCTCTGGATAAGACTGAAACAGCTATTATTGCAGCAGCAATGGAAATCATCCAGCGGATAGGCCCCTGCAACGCTAAACTTGAAATCCAGAAAATTGAAGATATCAGAATAAGCAAGCGGCAGTTTGTCATCGAAAGAGCTAAAGTTTTGCTCAAGCAATTGACTCAGGAAACGCTCCCTGATTCACAGGAGTTGTCTGATGAAGTTGCGCAGTCGGTGCGCATGATGGAAGTTCTCGAATACGGAAAGGAGAGGCTTCCTGCCGGTCCGGCTATTGACGAGAGCGATGAGATCATTGTCGTCGAAGGGCGCGCCGATGTGTTGAACCTGCTGAAGCACGGATTCAAGAATGTCATATCCATGAACGGCACTTCCTGTCCGCAAACCATTAAGGATATCAGCCGGCAGAAGTCCGTAACGGTCTTCGTTGACGGCGACAGAGGCGGAAATTTAATCATCCGTGAACTGGTAGGGGTTGCTGATGTTGACTTTGTCAGCAAAGCTCCCGATGGCAAGGAAGTAGAAGAGTTGGCCAAGAAAGAGATTCATCAAGCCCTGCGCGGAAGGATTACCGCGGAACAAGCGAAATTAGATCTCGGCGTTGATAACGAAGGCGCCTTAAAGGAGCCTATTGAGCGTTTAGTGGAACGAAAATCTGTTCTCAACGGCAGCCGGGATTCCAACGGTTATCAAAGGAATACTGACCTGCGAAATCGCTATCAGAAACCGCCTGTGCCGGTGCAGCAGCAGTCGCCGGTTCGCGATAAGCGCTTAGCTCCTCCGGAGAAGAAAATTTTCAAAGAAACCATTGAGAATCTGTTTGGAACAAGAGGAGCATGCATCTTTGACCAGAAGCTGAATGTCTTGGGAAAAGTGCCTTTAAGTGAGCTTAGTTCTACTGTGAAGAGCCTGAACGGCGGCATTTATGCGGTTGCTCTTGACGGCGAAGTGGACATTGAATTGCTCAGGCTGGCTGAACGATACGGCATCAATCATTTGGTAGGCACTCTGTCTAAAGTAGCGGAAACATCCAGAGTGAACGTGATGACTGAGGGAGAATTGTAATAATACGGAGGAAATAAAATGGCTAATGATTATTATGATTTACTTTTGGAATATTTTTATTGGAGTAACAGGAATTACCCTCAGAACAGTTGCAAATGCTAGAGGTAGCGCTTTTCACACCAGAGGATATGCCGCCAAATAATCCAAAACCAAGCCCAGCCGAAAAAGAATTTGACAAGTGTTATCTAAGGAATAAAATTTAATCCATTTTCACCACAACCTTTTTATCTTCCTTTTCTTTTTAATTCTATTAATGGTGTTTGATGTCATAATAGGACGTTCTAAGAAAGACGTCGAAAAGTACGGCAAAAGAGGGACTGTTTTCATCGGCAAGCAGTACGTCCAGATGGGGCAGACCACTTCTTTGTCTAATCCTGTTTATATGGATGTTGCTGGCGCTCACGTCGCGTTTGTGGTCGGAAAGAGGGGATGCTTAACTGGTGATACTAAAATTTTCACTAATCATGGTTATAAGAATATAAAGGATTTCGATTCCAAGAAAGACCTCGTACTCTCTTATAACGGCGAGGGATTTGGATGGGAGAAGGCAGAGTTATTGAAATACCAATTAGAAAAAGAGGAGCTGCTAGAAATAGAAAATTACGACGGCCAAAAATTGTTAATGACCGAGGAACATCCTTTGCTGGTTTTAGAGGAGGGCAGAACAATCTGGAGAAAAGCAGGAGATTTAAAAATAAATGATTCATTAGTTTCTGTATCTAGTGTTCCGGAAGTAAAAAACGATAAAGAAAGCCTCAGGATTGCAAGGCTGCTAGGGTTTATTCTAGCTGATGGTACTATGCAAGCGAGAAAAGGCAGGTTTAAAGACGGGAAAGGATACTGGTATAATGGCACAAAGAGAAGGATAAGAATAATAAGCGGTTCGGATGACATACTCAAGACAGCTAAGAGTGATTTTGAAGAAGAATTTAATATTACTGCTAAGATATACAAAAAAGGTAAAGAAAATTGCTCTGTTGTCGAAACAAAACATGGTAACATTCTGGAAAAATTTTATTCTTTGGGTGTTCCGTTAGGTTTTAAAGCGCATCTGATCAGAGTTCCTGAAATAGTCTTTGAAAGCTCAAATAAGTTTAAAGCAAATTTTATTAAGGCTCTTTTTTCTTGCGATGGATATGTAAACAAAGATGGGCACCATGTAGTCTATTACTCTAAATCACGAAAGTTCTTAGAAGATCTTAATTTGATGCTTAGTCATTTTAATATCCAATCTACTATAAGAGACAAAATTGTAAAATTAAACGGGAAAATATTTCATAATTATCTGCTCAATATCACTGACCACAGCTCCTTGGAAAATTTTAAGAAAATTGGTTTTGTCCATTCTTTAAAAGAGGAAAAATTGAATAAACATTCTTTTTGGAAACAGCCCAGAAGGAAAAAAACAAAATATTTAAATGACAATTTATTCTCCAATGAAATAAAGAATATCGCCAAAGTTAAGGGCCTCAAAGAGATTTATGACCTGCATGTGCCTCAAAATAATTCTTTTATTGCTAATGGTGTAATCTCTCACAATTCCGGAAAATCCTACTCCGTCGGTTCCATCGCCGAAGGCTTAGCAGATCTCCCGCTCGAAATAAAACAAAATCTTTCTATCGTTCTTCTGGATACCATGGGCATTTACTGGACCATGAAATATCCCAATTTCCAGGATGCAGAACTGCTGAAAGACTGGAACATGGAAGCGAAGGGGTTGGATGTCAAAATCTACACACCAACCGGATTTTTCTACCAATACCGGGCAGAAGGAATTCCCACCGATTTTCCCTTTTCTCTGCGCCCTATTGATGTAGGCCCTCACGATTGGTGCACTGCTTTTAATCTTGATCCAAACTCTGCAGAAGGAGTACTGATTACCAAAAGTGTACAAGACTTAGAGAAAAAAGAGGAAAGTTATGATTTAGATATTCTTATTGAAGCAGTAAAGAATGATGTGGAAAGCGATAAAGTTGTCAAAAGCGTGGTAATCAATCAATTCGAAAAAGCTAAGGGATGGGAAATTTTCTCTAAAGAAGGAACCCCATTGAAAGATATTGTTGCTCCCGGGCAAGTAACTGTCTTAGACGTCAGCCCCTATGCGGTTATGGCTTCCGGATGGGAAATTAAAGCTTTGGTAGTCGGATTGATCTGCCGCAGCTTATTCAACCAGCGGATGTTAGCGAGAAGAACAGAAGAGTTCAAGACTGTCGATGCAGCGATGCATTATTTTACCAAAGAAGTGGAAGAGAAGATGGAGGAACCGCTGGTATGGATCGCCTTAGACGAAGCCCATGAATTATTACCCAAAGAGGGAAAAACTGCTGCCACTGATGCTTTGATCACCATTCTCAGAGAGGGCCGACAACCAGGCATTTCCTTGATATTAGCATCGCAGCAGCCAGGAAAGATCCATACCGATGTCATGACTCAAGCGGATATTGTTATAGCTCATCGTCTGACGGCTAGACTTGATGTCGAGGCCTTAGGACAGCTCACCCAAAGCTATATGCGTCAGGGTTTGGAACAAGAAATTGATCATCTGCCGAGAGTAAAGGGAGCAGCGGTCATCTTTGATGATGCTAATGAACGTATCTTTCCGGTGCAATTAAGACCTCGCTTTACCTGGCACGGCGGCGGAAGTCCCATTGCTATCTCTGAGAAGAAGGAATATTTTAGCAAGAGTTTAGAGGAGTTAAAAAAATTATAATTGACGTTTCTTCCGTGCTTCGCGGAGAAGAAAATCAAAATATTGCTGGTTTTCTGTATCTAATTTATCTCTGTCGTGAAAGAATAAAAATCGTTCTTGCGCCGATGCTTTTGCCACGCTGTCTGCGATAGCATCGCAATATTGATCATAAATCCGCAGTTCAGTTCCATCCGGTTCGGGCATGTTCAGGTAACAGTCTCCTTTGCTGTCTTTTATATACATTGCCTGTGCCCCTTCAATTGAAACAGGATATTCGACAAAGGTGGTTTGTGAAGAGCAACTTGCAGTAAATAATGCTGATAAAATACAGTTATACAACTGGCTTTTCATTCTAAACCTTCATCTCCCTTAATCTTTTACAGCGATTCTCCGTGCTCGGGTGAGTACTAAACAATTCCAGGAAAGAACTCGCTTTCAAGGGATTGGAAATAAACAGATGCGCTGTTGCTTCCGTTTTTCCCATTCTGGCAAAGGGATGAGCATGAACACTTTTCTCAATCTTCTGCAAGGCTGAGGCTAAGGCCAGAGGGTCTTTACTTAAGTGCGCGCCAGTTTCATCTGCTAAGTATTCTCGTGATCTTGTAATTGCCAGCTGAATTACCATAGCCATAATGGGGGCAATTATTGCTAAAACAAGTAACTCTAAAATATTCCCTTGATTTTGATTATCTCGGTTGCCCATACCGCCAAAAATTGCTGACCACCGAGCCATCATGGCAATATACGAAATAACTCCAGCGATAGTTGCCGCAACCGTGGAAATGAGGATATCTCTATTCTTAACATGTCCTAGTTCATGAGCCAGCACCGCTCTCAATTCTTTTTCTTCCAATATCTGCATAATGCCTGTGGTCACTGCTACTGCCGCATGATTCGGATTTCTTCCGGTAGCGAAAGCATTGCTTTGCGGGGTATCAACAATATACACTTTGGGCATAGGAACTCCTGCTTTTCCAGCAATTTCCTTAATCATGGAATACAACTGAGGATATTTCTTTTTATCCGCTTCCTTAGCTTTATACATCCACAGCACAATCTTGTCCGACCACCAGTAAGAAACAAAGTTCATAGTTCCGGCAAAAAGAAGAGCGATAGTCAAACCAGTCCTTCCACCTGCTAAAGCTCCGATAAGAAGGAATAATCCGGTTAATGTTCCTAACAATATTACAGTTTTGACTTGATTTTTTATATTCATTGTTTACCTCAAGAACGGAGGTATTTTAAATAATTTATGTTTTTGAATAAAAATGGAATTATTCGAGCCTGCTTTCGATGAAGAACAACTGTATGATATACTTCCCAGGGGGATTAAAAATATCGATAGTTCTATGCTTTATACTGCAGTAAAATTGGTCACAGAAACTGCCATACCAGAAGATAATCGATTTGGTGATAAAAACTGGTTTTCATTCTATCTTCCATTACGACGAGAGCAGGGAATCATGGCGGTGCCAGTTAAGGTCACGGAAGTAAATGTCAACAGATCATTGAAAAAAATGATTATCAGGACACAACATTCAGAAATTCAGGTATATCGGGGAGATGAGCAGCCTTCAGAGGAACTGGTCTTGATATTAGCAGAAATCCGCAGGCTTATCCCTTATCTTCAACAAGATCCATCACTTCCAGAGAAACTTGTCCCTTATGACAAAAGGACAGGCAGGATTCAAGGAAAATATGTATTAAAAGAAGTAATGTCGGAACAAGAAAGAGAAGGGCAACTTGCAAAATATCAACATCATCTAACGAGAGATTTGAAGGCGAAGAGTCTTTCTTTAGATGATTACCTTTCCACTGCTGCAATTGGTTATAAAGCGGTTATGAAAAAAACGGAAGAATTATCTCCGCTGCAAATGTATGAGCGTTGGGCTGATGGCCGGCATGAGGGCATGCTTGACATAACTGATGCTTCAGATAAAGATGCATTTACAAAGTGGTATAAAAGCAGGAATTGGGGAGGTCATCCTTTTGAAATCATTTATAGTGATCACAATTACGGAATTACCTTATGTCCTCCCTCAACAGAAAATACTCATTTTTCGTTAAATGTAGGAACAACTGCCTATTTTAAAAAATATCTTGCCATAACCTCTGCGTTCATTGAACAAGGGGTTCCTTTCCAAGCGCCGGATTATGAAACAGTACTAGAATATTTAGCAGGAGCAACTACCTTTACGGTTAATCATTTTGGCTTGGAGGGAAATGTACATTACTTTCATTCGGACGAAGAACAGGAAAAATATTTTTCTCATATTACCTGGGATCCGTTAAAAATTCCCCAATGGAAAACGGAGTAAACTATATAAACAATCCAAACTTACTTCTTATCAAAGTGGTGATAGATTGGTCTTAGAACATATTTTCCCGGAAGACTGGCTGGAAAGCAAAGGAAGATACGCATTCCTATTAGGCGCAGGGTATTCTATTGTGGGGATCCTGGTCGCTTCCATTTTGTTTCCCGGAGATCCTGCCTTAGTGGCGGTAGCCTTAACTTCCATGCTGCTTCTTCCGGAATTATACAAGATTTTTTCCATCGAAGAGCGCCAAGAGAGTTTAGAACAGAAAGTTTCCTTCCGCGCCTTGTGGAGGGATGACATCGAAGTAGTGCGAATTTACGTTTTCCTGTTTATAGGGGTCTTGTTAGTGTATTCCGTGGGAACTATTCTTCTGCCGGAATTTCAGACCAACGAGTTGTTTCGAGAACAATTGGAAATTCGTTTTGGTCAGGGGTTTGCAGGCTCTGCCACCGGCGGCATTTTCTCCGGCACTTTATTTTATGATATTTTAAGCAATAATTTCCTGGTGTTGATGGCTTGTTTCATCATGGCTTTATTGACTGGCGACGGCGGTATTTTCCTCATTGTGTGGAATGCCTCAGTATGGGGAACAATCTTCGGCTTGACAGCGAAAGGAGCGGCAGTCTTTGCCGGAAAAAATCCCTTATTTTTCTTCGGGTTAATTATGTTAATCGTCTTTCCGCACATGATTATAGAAGGGATATCTTATTTCTTAGCAGCTATTTCCGGAAGCGTCATTTCCAAAGATGTATTATTAGAACAATTTGCCTCAGAACGTTTTTTTGAAGTCTTTGGGTTTAATCTGTATTTGCTTCTGTTTGGGCTGTTGTTTTTATTAATTGGAGCGCTGGTAGAAACCTTTGTATTAGAGAATGTAAGTGTGTATATGGACATCATCAGAATGAGCTCCCAGATTGCCGGAGGGTGATTACATAATCTTTATTAACTTCTTGCCTGCAT
>CAYJVI010000052.1:0-7708 GCA_964373595.1 uncultured Methanosarcinales archaeon
TTTAATGCGGTGAAAGTTAATCAAGAAGGAATCAAAGAGCATCAAGGCGGAGCATTTAGGTTTTTTAGGGGATGTAAGAATTCAGTATTTTTTGATAATGCGGAAGAGGCGAGGATTGTGTATTTGGAAGTGAAATTTTAAAAATAAACATATATATTTGAGTATAATGATGGACAAATGATAGACAAGAAAGCTTTTTTTGAAAGAAGGACTCCGGCAGAGATTAAAGAAGGCAAAGAGCCAGTTCTTTTAGAAAAGAGAATAGTGGCGGCATTGCAGAGATTACAACCAAATCAGTATGCGGTAATTTCCGAGAAGGCTTTTGATGCCCGTTTTGGAGATCCTGCTAAATTTATGAAGCATGGAGAAACTCTTGCCTTGCGAGCTAGTTCTATCTTCGGAAAAACCCCTGGTGCTTTGTTCAAAGAGGCGATTACTCATCCACAAGAGCTCCTTAATCCTTACCAGTGCGGATATTCTTTCAAGCCGCTGACAGGTCCAGATCGTGTTCCCCGGCGCGTTCCTTTCGTGGAATTACTGGAAGCAGCCCGTATTTTGGCTTATGGAAAAGAATTTCCCGGCGCTGATGTAAAAGTAGAAGGAGAATATACCGGTGCGGCCAGAGTAAGAACAGAAGGCGGATCATTTGTTGTGAGTACTCCTTCAAGAAGCAGAAAACACGATCGCTATCGTTTTATAATCAGCAGCATCCCTATGCATTATGCAGAACCTTTTGTGTACCTTATTCCGTACAGTTTTGCCAGCAAAGAATTAGGTGCGGAGAGCAAGGCTTTCAGAGAGCTGCGCTTTGCTTCTGCCGATAGCGCCGAATCCAGTCCGATGTATTATGCGCAAGCGCATGAAATTGCTGCCGCGTATGCCGTTGCGGAAGTAAAGTTAGAAAAAAAGAATCCTATCCCTCACCGCTTCTTGGTTTTTCCTACGGTTTCACAGCAAGCGGTTGATCTGTACATGAAACTTATGAATAAGACTTTGCTGCAAGTTCAGGAAGGCGAAATAACTCGGCAAAAGCATCTGACCCAAGCCCACATGGAAGCTATCATGTGGAACTTAGTGCAAAGACAAGGTTATTCGGCGGGATTTGATGACACTGCGCTTCCGGAAGGAAGAGCGCGCACTTATCAGTGGAACAACCATGTACAAGCTTAAACAACTTCCGGAAGATTTTGTAGTTACAGAAATCTCCTCTATTCAGAAATCTGAACAAGGAAAATATCTCTATTTCTGGATGAAGAAGACAGAAAGGAATACTCTCAATGCAGTCAAGGAATTAGCAAATAGATTCAGAATCAGAGAAAAAGACATAGGTTTTGCCGGCAGCAAAGACAAGCATGCTGTGACCGAACAACTGATTTCTTTTACCGGAGTGAAGAAAGAAAATGTTGAAAGAATAAAGATCAGAGATGTTGTTCTGGGATTTTATGGTTGCGGTAATGAGCCCATTTCTCTTGGCAATTTAGTAGGCAATAAATTTGAAATAGTAATCCGGAATCTTGACCGGGAGAAAATAGAGAAAATAGATTATATGGAAAATTATTTTGATGAGCAGAGATTTTCGGAAAATAATGTTAGTATCGGGAAATATCTCCTCAAGAAAGATTTTGCCGAAGCTGTTTCTTTGATTGATGAACTGAAAGTTCAAAAATATTTAGAACAAAAACCAAAAGATTACGTGGGCGCTCTGAAAGTATTGCCGCTGCGTCTATTGCGCATGTATGTGAATGCTTATCAGAGCTATTTGTGGAATAAAACTGTAGCTGAATATTTTAAAAAAAATGGAAAAGTACTCCGAAAAGTTCCTTATTCTGAAGGAGAATTGGTTTTTGTTTCCAATACTGATGATTTTAAGAATTTGAAGATTCCTGTGATTGGTTTTGGACAGGAAGATTTTGGCGATAAAAAAATCCAAGCCATTATTGAACAAATAATGAAAGAAGAGGCTCTTTCTTGTGCTGATTTCATCATTAAGCAAATACCAGAATTGACCCTGGAAGGGGAATTGCGAAAGGTTGTTGTTTCCGTACAAGATCTGAAAATTGGAAGAAAAGCAAAAGACGAATTAAATCCAAAAAAGAAGAAAACAAAAATTAATTTCGCTCTTCCAAAAGGAAGCTATGCCACTATGGTGATCAAGAGGATTGTTTCATAAGGCATTTTTTGCAGATTCCAGCAACATCAATCTGGAAATGACAAACCTCTCCTTCCACATGAGGATTTAAAAAATCTATTTTTTTGATATCAATATGCTTCCGTTCACCGCATTTTTCGCAGCTGAAATGGCAGTGGTTCTTTTTGCTGTTAGAGTATAAGGTTTTGCGATTGCAAAGAAAGGAATGGATCTCTCCATTTTTTGTCAAATCGTTCAGAAAGCGGTAGATGGTGGCAAGGCCTATTTTTGAATTCTTTTTTGATACTTTATGATATAATTCTTCAGCATTGAAAAAAGAGCTGAAAGTAGCTAATTCTTCCATAATCAATTGTTTTTGTCTGGTGGTTCTTTTCATGTCCTTATTGATAATGAGAATCAATAATATATATAAAGATGTTGTTTTAATATAATGTGCATGGTTTTGACTTCACTTTACGCGATCCTCAGTGTTATAGCGGTTTCCATGGTCTCTTTAGTTGGAATAATCTCTTTGCTATTAAGCGAAAAGAAATTGCATAAAATCCTTTTAATTTTAGTAAGCCTCTCTGCAGGAACGCTGATGGGGGGAGCATTTTTGCATCTACTTCCGGAAGCGGTGGAAGAACAGGGATTTACCTTGCTGGTGTCTTTTTCAGCTTTAGGCGGAGTTTTAGTGTTTTTTTTGTTAGAAAAAGGAATTCATGCGCATCATTGCGAAACTATGCCTCACCAACAGTCCCCTCTTCATCACCAGCCGCATATGCACCTGCATAAACAGCATATTGGGGTCTTAACTCTTTTTGGTGATGGATTACATAACTTATTAGACGGTTTAGTAATTGCAGGAGCATATTTAGTAAGTGTGCCAACAGGAATTGCTACTACTTTGGCAGTAGTGTTGCATGAAGTTCCTCAAGAAATTGCCGATTTTGGGGTGTTGTTGTATTCCGGCTTCTCCAAATGGAAGGCTTTATTCTATAATTTTTTGTCTGCAGCGATGGCTATTATTGGAGCGGTGATGGGTTTAGTTCTTGGCGCGCGAAGTGAAGCGTTTGTGTTGTTTATCCTGCCCTTTGCGGCTGGCGGTTTTGTGTATATTGCCGGTTCAAATCTTATTCCAGAACTGCATAAGGAATGCAGATGGACGGAATCGCTGTGGCATGTAGTTGCTTTTGTTGCGGGAATTGCGCTGATGTGGGGGATTTTGTTGCTGGAGTAAAAATCAGATCATTTCTTTCATGGCCTTTCTCACTCTCTCATACACTTCTTGCGGTTCTCCTTTGCCATTTATTTTTTTGAGGATTCTTTTGTTTTGATAATATTTGATAACTGGTTCGGTTTCTCGATGGTATACTTTTAATCTTTTTTTAACGACGCTGGGCAGATCGTCGTTGCGTTGGATCAGCCTTTTGGCTATTTTTCGGGGCGGGGGTAATTCCCGCAAATGGTATGTTTTTCCTGTTATCGGATCAATACGTCTTCCTGACAAGCGTTTGATAATCGCTTTTTCTGGCAGGCTAAGATAAATGACCGCATCAACTTCTTCAATTTTTGTAGCCTGGTCTAAGGAGCGGGGAAATCCGTCAAGAATGTAATCCATTTTTTTACCCAGCTTTTCTTTCACCATTTCTACTACTAAATGAGGCGGCACTAAATTTCCTGTATCAATATACTTTTGGATTTGTTTCCCTAAAGACGTTTTTCTGCGTATTTCTTCCCGAAGAAGATCTCCTGCAGAAAGATGAAAAAGCTTAAACTCTTTGGCTAATTTTTCTGATACCGTTCCTTTTCCGCTTCCCGGCGGGCCTAAAATGATTAGTTTCATTACCAGCTCTTTTTTAGATTTAAAGAGAGGGAGATATAAATACTTTATCATTCGAAGATAATGCTTTTATAGTTCTTCGTCTTTCAGAGCAATATGCCTGAGGAGTTGGAATTTTACATCCCCGTGGATGAAAATCAGGATTCTGTATACAAATTAGAGCTGCTTTTCAATGATCGGGGCTTTCCTAGCACGTTTTCTATTTACCAGTGTCTCGAAAAGCGCAAGAAAGTAAAGAGCGGGGAGGAGGTGGTATGGTTCTTGAAAACCTTTGCTTATTGTTTTGAATATCGAACCGGGAATCTGCAGTATCATTCTTCTCATTTGGGAGATTTTACCAAACCCGATTTTCGCTGGTCAGATCCGGGGAGAGAGGAATTTGAAGAAGAAGAAATTACCTCCAAACATAGGATGGACGCACGGAATGCGGCGCGATCGGTCTATATGGAAGTAAAATACGACAAAGAAAATGCGTCCACCCTCAGGGAACGGGAAAAGTATGATCGTTTCTTATCGCCGTTAGATAAAATACTTGCTGACGAGGGAAAATAATTATCTGTTTTTCAATCCCAATTTTAGGTCAATTTCTTCGGCAACGGTTTCGATGTCGTCCAAAATCCGCTCAGCATCCCTGCGGACTTCCTGCACTGCTGCTTTCAGGCTTCCGCCGCGTAACAAGATACGGCGTTTTTCTCTGTGAAGAAGTCCGGAATCAATAAGATTTCTAAGATGATGGTTGACTCTTCCGACAGTAAGCCCTAATTCATCAGCAAGCAATTGCGAAGAAATAGGGGCATTAGCGGTTCTGGCGAGTATTTGGGTAACTATCTGGGTGGAAATCTGGTCTAGATCGCGCCCGGCGCATAAGCCCAGACTGTGGCAGAGCCATTCTATGTCATTGTCCGGATCTTTGCTGGCTGGTTTGTGTACTTGCCGCAGCCTTAGCTCTTGCATCATTTTTTGAAGAAACGTTTTTATTTATTTAAATCTTTCCTTTTTTATTCTATTTATTTAAATTTTGTTGAAATCATCTGTACTTTTAACAAAAATCTATTTTTGGTCTTTCTGGGGATATAGCTTTTGGTGATATCGTTCTAGTAAATCAGCAACCACTTTAAATCGGGGAGAATTATAAATCTCTATAAGGCCTTTTGCCTGCAATACTCCTCTTCCTTCCACCAGCGGCGCATGCACGCGCCGGTCAATCTCGAAATAGTCTTCATGATCAGCTATTAGCTTCTCTATTTCACTGATATATCCCTGTTCTTCTTTTGATAAAGTAGAACCATCTATGATTTCGCCGGAAAGAAGGGTGTAGGTTTTCATATGGTGTTGAAGAATACTTTTTATCTATAAAAATCTTTATATGTGAGTACTTCTTTTTCCTCTATGTTTGGAGGTGTAAACATGAAGTTAGTAATTGTTTTTGCGGTGATAGGTCTTTTTCTCATAGTAGGTTGTGCTGCTCCCCAGGAAGCAGTTATGGAAGAGAAACCTGCAGAGCCAGTAGTTCAGGAAGCTCCTGTTCCTGAGGTTGTTCCTGAGCAGAAGGTTGAAGAAAAAACGGTGGTGGAAGAAGCTCCTGTTGCAGAAGCTGAATCAGCAAAACAGGAAGTCATGGAAGAAAAACCAGCAGTAAAAGAATTTGTGATTGAAGGCGACGATAAGGGATTGTATCCGAATGCAGTTACGGTAAAGAATGGTGATGCAGTAAAACTTACTTTTAAAGTTCGGAAAGAAGGAACCTACTTTGGCGGTTTGGATTTCAGAAGCACGGTGTGGGGCGATACTGCTAAAGTGAAGCCTGGTGAGAGTAAAACGGTGGAATTTACAGCTACAGAGACCTTTGAATTTAAATCTTATTGGCCGGCCAGCAACAAACTAAAAGCAACGGGAAAAGTTATGGTTGAATAAATGATTCCCATCCTGTTTTTATTTTTTGCATTTTTAGCTGAAATAATAGGCGCCATAGCTGGTTTTGGAACATCTACGATATTGCTTCCTATTGCTCTCTTCTTTTTTGATTTCCCTACGGCTTTAATAGTCGTAGCCTTGCTGCATGTTTCTGGAAATCTGAGTAAAGTGGCGTTGTTTAAGGAAGGGGTCGATCGCAATTTATTATTACGTTTTGGTTTTCCCAGTATAGTGCTAACGTTGGTTGGTGCTTTTTTAGTAGCATACCTCCCTTCTTTATTGTTGAAATCGTTATTAGGGCTGTTTTTAGTTATCTATGCTCTTGTTTCTTTATTGGGAGTAGACATTAAAGTCAAACAAAATCTGGGAATGGATCTTCTGGGCGGAAGTCTTTCCGGGTTTTTCGCTGGATTGTTAGGAACAGGAGGAGCAGTGCGCGGCGCATTCCTAAGTTCCTATCGGTTGCGTAAGGAAAAGTATATTGCTACTCTTGCAGTTATTGCTTTAGCAGTAGATGGAACCAGGATTCTCGTATATTTAGGTAAAGGGTACTTCCCCTCAGAATTATATTATTCAGTTCCGTTGCTGGTATTTATTGCTTTTGCCGGTGCGTATGCCGGAAGAAAAATGATGCTGAAGATTTCTCAGCAATGGTTTAGGAAAATGGTGTTAATAGCAATTGGATTAGCTGGGCTGAAGTTTGTATGGGACAGTATAGCTTTAGCAGTAACGCTTATAAAGAATTCTTAATTGTACTAAAGTATGAATCAAAGATTAGTGGCAATTGGTGTGCTACTATTACTTTTAATCCCTTTCGCCGTAGCTCACGGCGAACAATCTTTCTGGAATAAATATGCTTGGTATATCATTTCCGGGGGAATTTTACTCTTCCTCTATGGGTTATATAAGGTTGCCAAAAAATTGGTTATAGTGGGAATTATGGTAGCGGCTGCGGTGATAGTAGGAAATATTTTAGTAGAAACTCAAAAACCAGAAATAGGGATGGTTGGAGAAATTCATCACCATGCAGATTTTAAAGTGTACCTGAATGGAGTTCCTTATAATTTTTCTCAGGAGAAATACCAGTCTAAAAGCAATAATTCTTTGAGTAATTTTGCGCATCTGCATGATATGAATGGGAATATTATCCACAAGCATGCGCAAGGAGTTACTTTGGGTTTTTTCTTTGAAACATTAGGGATGAAGCTGAATTCTACCTGTTTGGTGTTAGATGATGAAACGTCCTATTGCAATAAAGGAGATAAAGAGTGGAAGATGTATGTGCATGAGAAACATAATGATGAATTTGAAGGTTATGATATTCAAGATGAAGATAAGATTTTATTGAGTTACGGCCATGAAACTGGGGAAGAGATTCAGGAACAGATAAATGCTGTCACGGACGAAGCCTGTATCTATTCTTTGACCTGTCCGGAGAAAGGAATGCCGCCGGAAGAAGCGACCTGTATAGGAGAGACTTGTACGGTGGAGGGTTAATATGGTTCAGTGTACTGATTGTCAGAAAGAATTTAGTTCCAACGAAGGATTGCAGCATCATCGGGAAGCAAAACATGGTTCTGGAAAAAAGTTTGTAATGAAGAAAAAATATTATTGGTATGCTGGTTTTGCTGCGGTGTTGTTGTTAGCGGGATTGCTGCTATTTTATTCTTACGCTTCTCCAGGGAAATATGATGATCTGGCTCGTTGTTTAGGGGAGAAAGGAGCGACGTTTTACGGCGCCTTCTGGTGCCCGCATTGCGCCGAGCAGAAGCAATTGTTTGGAAAATCAGCGAAGTTATTGCCATATGTAGAATGTTCTACTC
>CAYJVI010000053.1:0-7653 GCA_964373595.1 uncultured Methanosarcinales archaeon
CAGTCTCGAAAACTGCTCCCTTCGGGGATTCTCGGTTCAAATCCGAGCGCTGGCGTATTACCTTACAGGCGTTTCTGCCACATTAAATATGTGGCAGTTATGCCCCATATTCATAGGATTATAAGTTAGCTAATTCTTACCAAATGTGAATATGGAGCAAAAACCACATAATATATACCCAGATAAAGTAGGATACCTGGATAGGATAAATAAGAGGCTTGCAGAAAGCCCAATAAGTGAACGGAATCAGCAACTGATACGAGCTTACCAAAACTACTTGTTCAGCACAGGAACTGGTGAGAAGCGTGTAAGCAAACTTACCCTTCAGCTTATTACCTCTTGCTTGTTTGAAGAAGAAGAAAAAAAAGTTATCTCAATAAACCTTGATGAAGCAACAAAAAATGACATTCTTAACTTAATATCATTCGTAAATAGGCATAAACGCTATTCTGAAGCTACCAAAAGCGATTATAGGCGTTGCATCAAACAGCTCTATAGATGGTATCAGGAAGAAGATATGCGCTTAGAAAATGATTCTAAGCCTATCAGAGACATTGCCCAGAAGCTCTACAGATATTTAGAGAAAGAGGTTTCTATCAGCTACAAAAAAAAGCAGATAGACCCTTCAACCATCCTTACGGAAGAAGATATTACTTTAGTTGTTTCTAAAGGTTGTAGAACACCAAAAGAAAAGGCTTTGATTAAATTTTTACATGAAACAGGGCTTCGGGCAGGAGAATTGCTCCAAATGCGCATAAGGGATATTGAGATTAAGAAAAATATTGGTGTTGCTTCTGTAGATGGTAAGACTGGAAGAAGAACCGTGCAGTTTGCCAATAGCATGGCCTACATAATACAATGGCTTAATGTGCATCCTGGTCAAGAATCTCCTGATACATTGTTGTGGCTTGGAGAAAGTCCTAACAACCTCTTTGAACCACTAAGACACAGAGGAACACATAAGCTAATTAGTAGATGCTTTGAGAGAGCTGGAGTTGATAAGAAACACAACTTACACTGGTTTAGGCATAGTCGAGCATCATTATTAGCTCCTCATTTACCAGAATCACTGCTCTGTAAGTATATGGGGTGGTCTATTGGCTCTAAACAAGTAAAAACTTATCTTCATCTATGTCCTCAGCAATTAGAGGATGCCTTCCTCAAAATGAATGGATTGGCCAAAGAAGAGAATGGGAAGAACTTGCCGCAACAGTGTGGCTGCGGTGTGAGTAATGATAGTACAGCACGCTATTGTTTAAGATGTGGGAATCCGCTAAGAGTGGATGTGGCACTGCAAGACCAAGAAATGGTCAAGTCTGAAACAGGCAAGGCTGTCAAAGAGATGATGCAGATGTTTCAGAATCCGGAGATGTTGAAAGCTTTTATGGAATTTAAAGCCCGTAAGTAATGTATTTAGTTTATAGTACAAAACTATTTAAGCAAGAATGTATAAATTCAAAACTATGGTTTCGTCAAGTAATGGGTTTGAACTAAATCACCCTTGGTATAACGGTAAAGCATCAAATCAAGCATGTGCGGGTAGCACAGTAATATATGTTTGCGGTTCTGAGATTGTATTAGATAACAGAGTTGATGCATCGCACCATGATAATTCTCCATTGCATATGAACTTAGGAGCAAGAGTTGGTCTCTCTGGTTGCGAATTACAAGATAGGACTTCTTTTTTGAAACGTTGTGATAGGAAATTAGGCACAGAATTACATTTTTTACCTTTATAATTTAATTAAAATAATAAAAATTTTATAACATATGTAAGTACAAAGAAGATAGGAATACCGAAAAAAATTAATTTCTTATCGTCAAAATAGTTGCCCGTTACCTTATACAATAGTAGTCCTGAAAGCGCTGTTGTGAAGATACTTATAAGTATTGAAGGCAACCATTTGAGGTAAAAATCAGACACTTTTTCCCAGAAGGGATTAGAAACGCCTAGTAGAATCAGCAACACAGCTAGCAAGATTAAGTATTGAAATTTATTGTTTAATGAGGCCATAGCAATTTTCCCAGAATTTTTTATTTAAGAAGATTATGGAACAGAATTTATTTTTTTATTTCTGTAAGGACTTTCTTCCCCTTGGTAGTTATGCGATAAATTCGACCAAGCTTTAGATTCTCATTCAAACATACCACTAAATCTTTAGAATGAAGTTCTCTGATTACTTTGCTGGCATGCGTAAGACTTATCTTCATTTCCCGGCCAAGCTCAGAAGGCATCATAGGAGAATCTAGCAACTGGAGAGCTTTAATCCTGTTAGGGCTACGTTTGACATAACCTACTAAATCCCAGAAGGTGTCTTGCATATGAACTAAGTATCAACTATCATTTATGAACAAAGTGACCAGAATATCAACTAAGTATGAGCCGAAAGTATTATAAAAGATAAATTGATACTAAACATATCGTGGCAACAAAAAAAACAAACATCTTTGCAATACTATCCTTAGTTTGCGCTTTCATCTTTTTTCCTTTAGGATTAGCATTTGGGATAGTAGCTCTTTATCAAATCAAAAGAACACATGAGCATGGAAGGGGGCTAGCCATAGCCGGAATAATCCTTTCTTTAATGCCGTTGCTATTCTTATTTATGTTTTTTTCGATATTGCTGGGGGTAAGATTTTGAAGATAAAGAAAAATACATTAGCTATTGTTGGAGTTATTTTTGGCACCATAATAGTAGCTTTATTGTTATTTTTAGTGATAGGCAAGAAGGATGTACAACAATGTCCTGCTTTAGATTGTTCTCAATGCCCAGCACAAATTGAAACTAAAACAGTTACTAAATATCAGTGTTATGACGGCTCACTAGTTAATGAAATTAGTAGTTGCCCAATGACTGAACTTCAGGTAGCTCAAGAGAATTGCCCCAGCCTATCAACTCTCAAACCAAGGCAAAATGCTTTTGATAAAGACTTATATACCGTAGATTACGAAGAGAATAAGCTTTATGACGGATGGAAGATACGATGCGGTTTCACTTGCAGCACTAACTGTAGAAAAGGCAAAGAAGTAGGAGAGAATGTCAATTACTATTACTGTGGTAAAAATGTTATTGATACGTTTACATTAGAGAAAACCATTACAGATAAACAAGGAAATATTTTAGAAGTTATAACAAAAGATGCCGTTATAACTTATAACCAAAATTTAAAGTATGTTGATACTGTTTGTGGATAATTGGAAGAACTAAAATGAGTAAAAGAAAAGAAGTAGATGACCCTTATTATACCAAAGCGAGAAGAGTCGCAGCAATTATAATATTTAGTTTGGTGATTATTGGTGCCTTGATTTTTTTTGAAGAGAAACCACCCAAAAATTTATTAAAACAATCTCTTGCTACAGCGCAACAACGAATGTTCTTTTCTTCACTTACTGGCATTCAACAAGAAGAACTTTGGAAGAAAGAGTATGAAGGGAAAACAATAGTGTGGGAAGGATACGTCAAGAGTATAGATAAAAACCTCTTTGGTACGTATGTAGCGCTTGTGAGAGTAGAGCCAGTAGGTCAATACTCTATCGGAAGCGATGTTGCTGTTTTCTTTAAGAAAGACCAAGTACAAAAACTTCTATCTTACAGCGAGAACAATATTATTTCTTTCGAAGGAGAATTAACAATGTATCGGCCAGTATTAGAAAGCTTCGTTGTTGATGATGCTATAATTACTGATTCAGTATCAGAGGAAAAATGAAAATAATAATAATTTTAGGGCTTATCTTAATCACGTTATTTCTAGTTAGTTGTACCCAAGTGACATGTGATAAGCCATACATCAAAGTCGGAACTTCTTGCTGCTTAGACCAGAATGATAACAATATATGCGACAATGATGAAAAAAACGGTGTTTCACAAGAACCAGCAACACAAGCAGTTGGAGCATTAATAACAAAGGATGCAGCAGAGTTAGCATTGTATTCTAATGAAATAGAAGCGGGGTATTCATTAAACAGGAAAAGCTCTGGAATTTATCAATATGATTTAGAAGACTTTCCAGAACTAAAATCGACAGACCTCAAAGAAACATTTGTTACCAGCTATACTAAACCAGGCACAGAAGCTGGCGAAACAAGATGGTTAACAATTTATAATCGTAAATTTGAAACTGTTGAAGGAGCAAAAGACGGGTTTAAATTAATAAAAGACACCTATGAAAAGAATCCCCTGCTGGAGAAGAAAGAGTGGCTTCTTAAGGCTGGCGAAGAAAATGTTGTTTTTCTTCATAACTACCTATATGATTTTTATCCATATTCAAAGTATGTTGGTCTTGTAAGAACGAGAAATACTATTGCTATGCTAATGTTAAACGTTCCTGCTGGCGAAAGAGCTGGCCAGGAGTTAGAAAATTACATGAAGAAATTAGAAACTAAGGCATTAACCGCAACAGCTTCCCCTCCAGAAGTAGATGCCATAATTGTATCTAAGATTAGTTCTAAAAAGGAGAATTTAATTGAATTGAAAATCAATAGCTTTAAGAAAGCACAATCCGTGCCAAGAAACAGTGAGTATGAAGGATATAAAATAGAAAATGTAGTTGGAACTAATAGAAATTACTTGACTATTAATCTATATCTGAAAAATCTTGGCATTGAGAATGGTTTTGATACGTCTTACTATAATTTTATTTTAGTTGATGAAAATGGAAATTATTATACTGCGGATTATAGAAGCATTATCGCTGATGGAGCAAAAGAAGAACAGTTACTCTCCAAAGGAACTGGTTTTGGAACAGCATACTTTTTCACTGTTTTGAAGGATTCAAATGATTTCACTCTAACCGTTTATGATGGGGATGTAGAGATTTACGAGATTTCAATTGGATAAGGGATTTCAAAAAGTGGCAAAAATTTCGGCGAGCTACCCACTCATCTAAATCAAATCTTTTTCCTTCACCCCTACCCAGTATCCCTTATAAAGTATCTATACTTTTCCAGGGGGGTTATCCTTTCTCGACGATAGAAACATTTATAAATAAGGAAGTATAACTACTTTGTATGACAAGTAGGGTAAAAAAGAGTAAAGATGTTATGTTACTTTACACCAAAACTGAGCAAAAAGGACTGACAAAAGAACAGTATAAAGTCACGCTTCCAGCGCAGATGGTTAGAAAGCTGGGGTGGGTAGCTAAAGATAAGCTCAAGGTGTGGATTAACAGAAAGAAACACATAGAAGTAAGAAAAAAATAAACCCGCTCCTCGAAAGGAGCAGGTGGAGGACACAATGCAAGCCGCTAAGCAAACACATAGCACTCCAGAGACTACTAATTCTGGAGAGATTAAAAATATTTCGGAACAACAGGATAGCATCAAAGTAACGAAGAACAGTAAAGGATACACCTGGGAAGTAAAAAGGTATTATGACTTTAGTAAAAAGAAGCCGGAAGAAGTGATTTCAGAAATAGAATCTATTGACAAAGAACTGCAAAAGAAGTTCGGTGAGTTAGTATGATTGAAATAAAGGAGTACAGGGAACTAGAGTATTACCTTGAAATGTTCAGAACGGTTAAACCAAACCTGATGGTAATAATGTCAAAAGGCGGAACGGGGAAAACAACGTTAGCTGAAAAGAACTTGAAGGAAGCTAGGTTTATCCGAGGTCATATAACCCCTCTAGCTTTTTTTAGAGAGATTGCCGAGTACAGCAATGAAGAGATGCAGTTAGTCTTAGATGATATTAATTTGTTTAAATCAGCAGTCATGGTTGGGCAGCTAAAGATGGCCACAGATACAAAAGAAAGGCAGACTGTAGGGTATAGCAGCACTCACCATATAGCAGAAATGTTGCCAAAGATTGTAGAGAAGAAGATTAGCACCTTAATCTTATTGAATAAAGCTAATATGGAAGTAAACCCCGATTTGCAGGCGCTGGGAGACCGTGGGCATTGCCTCTTCTTCAATCCCAGCAGCGAAGAAATATTCAATTACGCAAAGGAAAATAAGCTTGTAGGAGACGAAGTTTTAGGATTTGTCAAACAACACTTCCCACTTTCAAAAAACTTCTCTCTGCGGACATTTAAGAAAGCTGAACACCATTACAAGATGGGCAACGGATGGAAAGAAATGACCCTGAAGGAGATGGCCATTTCTCCACGCTTAGCAGAGATAGAAGGACTAATGAGGGGCTATAAGACAGATGAGGAAAGAGTTCAGAATTTCTCTGGTTCAAGAGCGACTTACTACAGATGGAAGTCTCAAAGTCTCAGTGTTTAGAGAATACTAATCTTCTTCTTTTGGTGGTTCACGGAACATCATTTCTTGAATTGTAGAAAAATTAACACCTACTGTAGCGTTTTTATTGTGCCGAACTTCACCATGGTGCGCCTTGTGCCAAGCAATAAGCAGATTTCCCAGCTTTATCTGTTCCGAAACAGATAGTTCTTTTTCTCGTATTGAATTGATGAATAATAAGGTATTCAATGCACTGGCCGCAGGGTCTTCTATAAGCTCAACGATTTCAGCAGCTGATTCATCAGTAAGAGCTTTCTTTTTTAGTTCTCGCAGCCGGGCAGCAAACCTCTTTCTTCCGCTGGAGATAGCCCCTCCCTTCTGCCCTAGTTCTCTCGCTTGTTCCGTGTTGGTGATAGGCACTAGATTCTCATTATTCATCTTCAGCTTTCTCCCTTCTTATGCCTTCAATAATATCTTCCGCAGCAGTGCGGTGTTTAGTAGTTTCAGTCTCAAATGATTCAGATTTATCCGTTTTAAGCTTCTCTTCTTTTAGGTGAGAGCCATGTTCTTCATAATATTTTTTCGCATATTTACTATTTGTAATGGCTATCTCCTGATAAGTTAGGTCAAAAGGATGAAAAGAATCAATCTTCAATCCCGGAAATAGTTCCTCCAGCCTTTCAGCAAGAGTATCTATCAATAAGCCGAGTTTACAGTATCCCTGTGCAACCATCTGTTCCCCTAGTTCATTAACCCAAATATATGGGAATGTAACTGAGATAAATTTTGGGGAAGGCATAACGACCATACAATCAAGAACACGGAGTTTTAGGCCAGTAGGATTTTTATTTCTGCCAACAAAGAAGGTTTCAGCAGGAACCGGCAATCTAATCACCTTTAGTAGATATTTCTCAAAATGGTTAGGAGGATTGCTAACAACAAATTCTCCCTGTAATGCATGAAACCTGAGTTTTCTAGAATCTCCTTCTTTTTTTCTCAAAAATAGCCACTCTAAATCCCACCTCTCCAATTTGGGAAAAACAATCCTTGCTTTTTCTTTAAGCTCATAAACCTGTCCAATCTCCTGAATAAATCCCCCCATTGATAGCTGAGAAATTAACCTATAAACTGTAGCTAATGGGATTACTGTACGCTCAGATATTTTCCTTACTGAAAGAGATTCTTCTTTGAGGCAGATTATTATGGCTAAGTGCCTTTCTTCCAATGTAAACGGGAATTTCTCAGCTCCTGAGATTTTATCTGCAATCAATCTTCTGAAGCCCCTGCAAGAACGGCAGGTAAAAGTTTCTTTTTTAGTTGTGGTTCTTTTTGTTTTCCCACAAGCAGTACAATTCCTATATCTTCTAACTGCCATTTTTATTCAAGAAAACGAATCTGCGGAAAAGTCTTATCTCCTCCGGCAGTAGCACTTCCAGTTCTTCCGGGAGCATCATCATCTCAGTTTCCATTAT
>CAYJVI010000054.1:0-7535 GCA_964373595.1 uncultured Methanosarcinales archaeon
CTGTGCAGAAATGTGGGAGTTTCCACATTTCTTGCATTGCATTCGCTTAGTCACCTCAGAACTAATCGTGACATCTGGTGAAAGTCCGGGCGGTGGCGCTTTTTTATTTTAAAAGAATAGATCGCAATCAAAAAAGAAGAGAGCCGCGACCATTACACAACCAACACTCCTCTTCACGGTCTTCCGAAAAAGAATGTCCGCCTAAAGAAACACAAACCTCGTCTTTCAAATACTTTGTGATATTTTCAAATTCTCTCACGTTTAATTTATTTGATATTTTTTCTTTGTTGAAATCTCCAAATCGTTCACAAATATCTTGGGAAAATCCATTACGGATTATATCTGTATCTTTACAATCATCTACACTGCCATAAAGTACACCAGCTACATATCCTAACAGAGAATCTCTATTCTCATTACGCCACGTTGTGTAATGATAGCTCCGCTTACCATTCGTAAAAATAGACAAAACTACATACGTCTTTGGACGTTCTTCACGATCTGTGCCCAGAATGATAAATTCCAGAGTATTTTTTACCATTTCATTTCTTCTTAATCTCTTTAATCCCGTTCATATACGGCCATAATACTTTCGGAATCTTTACTGTTCCTTCTTTGGTCTGAAAATTCTCTAAAATAGCGACAATAACTCTAGAAGTAGCGATAGCCGTGTTGTTCAGCATGTGCACGTACTTTCGCTCACCTGTTTTGGTCACAAATCGCGTATTCAAAGTAACTGCCTGGTATTCTAAACAATTGCTGCAAGACGTTACTTCTCTATACGCTCCCTTCTTCTCATTCTGCCCCGGGAACCAGGCTTCGATGTCATATTGCAGGGCTTGTTTGTTTCCTAAATCGCCGCTGCACACCGCTACAACCCTATACGGAATTTCCAGCTGCTGAAAAATAGATTCGCTGATGCCCTGCATCTCTTTAAAATATTTTGCTGATTCTTCCGGCTTGCAGATAACAATCTTTTCTACTTTGTTAAACTGATGCACCCGGAAAATTCCTTTCGTATCTCTTCCATGCGCGCCGGCTTCTTTTCGGAAACAAGTGCTTAAACCTCCTATTTTCTGCGGCAGTTCATCTTCCTGCAATACCGCGTCTTTCTTTAAAGCCAATAAGGGATGCTCTGAAGTTCCAATCAGATACAGATCATCTCCGTCGATTTTGTAGATAGTATCTTCAAATTCGTTTAAGTTCACTCCACCCTCTAATGCCGCCCTATTCAGCATGAAAGGAGGCCAGTGCAGGCTAAAACCGTGCTTCAACAATACATCGACGGCAAAACGCTGCAAAGCTAAATCCAGCAAAACTGCTTCGTTTTTGAGATAATAAAAGCGTGCTCCGGAAACTTTAGAAGCGGTTTCCAAATCAAATAAATCGAGTGACAATCCCAGTTCGATATGGTCTTTCATGGGAAAGCTGAACTTCTGGACTTTCCCCCATTTTTTTAACTCTTTATTGTCCTGTTCGTCTTTACCGGCAGGAACTTCTTTGTCAAGAATGTTTCCTATTTTTTTCAGCACTTCATTGCGCTGATGTAAAAGCTCGTTGGCATTATATTCCCGTTCTTTAATTTCTTCAACAACATCCCTCATCTCTTTAATCTTCTTAGCTGCGTCTTTTTCCTTCTTGTTTTTCTTGGCTTGGTTAATTTCCTGAGAAACCACATTGCGCTTATGCTTCAGTTCCTCTACCGCTTTTAGTTCCTTCTTCCAGGATTGGTCAAGTTTAAGCACCGTGTCTACCATAACAGGATCCCTGCCCCGTTTCTTTTCCGAGGCCTTTACTGCCGCGGGATTTTCACGCACTAGTTTGATGTCAAGCATAGAAACAAGGGATGATTCCACAGTTATTTAAATATTACTAAATAAGAAAAAACAAAAACCAAAAATATATAAAGGCAGAAAATACTTCATTCCCTAAAAAGAGGACCATGAAAAATATGCCATTATGGGTAGTTGTAGGTGTTATACTTCTAAGTCTTTCCTCTATAGCAGATACAGACAGCGGAGTTGCCTGTTCCTTTGGATGCGAAGCCCTTAATTATAACGGCGACATCCATTACTGCAATTTTGAAACAGGAACATGCTTCCGCCAGGAAATTGCCCCGCCGCCATCAGTAAATGAATCATTGCCTCCAGAGCCTGCCGGGCTGACGACGGAAGAAAAAGTCGCTGCTCTGGAAGAAAGCATAGCGCTTTTACAGAATGATGTCGCTGCGGTTACTTCCGGTGTTTCTCTTATCAACCCGAATCTTGAAACGGTGAAAGGCCAGATAGCTCAATTGCAGGCGGATCTCACGGCCATCCAGAACGAGATATCGTCGCAAAAAAATTCGTTATCGACCGGCCTTGCAGGATTGCAGCTGACTCTTGATGGGGTAGAAGAAAACTTAACCCAACGGCAGAGCTTAAATCGACTTTTAACTACCTTGATTTTAGTGGTTCTGGTGGCAGGAGTGGCGGCAGGCATTGTGTATTTTGTAACCAGAAAACAAAAAAACATCAGTCCGGAAATTGTGCAGTATATTACCAGCCACATCAGGCAGGGGAAAAAACTTCCGCAGATCAAAGAAAGCCTGCGGAAAGCAGGATGGGAAGAAGCGGATATCGACTGGGCGTATAAGGAAACGATTAAACAGAATTATAAGCAGTTCAAAGGAACTGTTCCTGAAACAAAAAAAGAAGCTGTAGCAGTGAAAGCGGCCGGAGAAATGCCGGCGACGAGACGAGCGGCTCCGAGTTTGGCCTACGATCCAAAAAAAATGGTGGGAGTTGCAGTGGTAAGTATTCTGCTTATTGTAGGAATCCTCTTTGTATTGCGCGGAGTAACGACGGGAAAGGCAATTGAATTCAAGAAACTTGTCGGTGGAGAAATCGGCGGCACAGCCGGAGAAGTCACTTACGCAGTAGAATGCACTCCGCCGCACATCCTAAATCCTATCGGCGATGCCTGCTGCCTGGATGTTGATAATTCTACTATCTGTGACCTAACCGAAGCGCGCCAGGGGCAAGTGACCGGAGGGATATGTAATGATAACAATCAATGTCCGCGGGGAGAATACTGCGTGAACAGTAAATGCGGTACTTTAGCGTCATTGTATAAAGGAGAAGGCGACTGCACCAAGCTGTGCAGCTATTATGCGGTAAAAGTTGTAACCAGCGACGGCGAAACGTATAGCATAAAGCCAAAGCAGGGAAGTTATACTGCTGCCGGAGCATTGGAATGGAAGGTATTAGAGATGCCCCAGCACTGCAAAGGAGAAGCGCCCCTTGCGCCATTTAACATTATTTTAAAAAGACCAGGAGAGATTGTAAGCGAGCAGGTAATTACCTTGCAGCAGGGGGAGAAAAGTGCAGTATTGACCCATCCGGGCCTGCCAAAAGTTGCCTTTACCTTGACTGCGGATACTATTTTTGAGACTTGTCCGAGGTAGATGGGATGTGGAATTAATCTGCGCTTTTAAAAATGTAAACTGAGTCACCATCTCCAGGAAAAGGTTTTGTTGGTGTGGGAGATCTTATTCCATTAGGTTTTTCTTGTGAGTAATATCTTACAACTGATGCAAGATTATGCAAACCAAAAAGAGTTGCTTGACCTAATGGACAGGTATCACGTTCTTTTCCAAAAACAGAAATTTTAGCAAGATATTTTGGATCTCTTGTCATCCATCTTTCTTTTTCTAGAACAAAATCACTTTGATCAGTCTCAAGTAAATTATATCTTTCAACGAGTGCCCTTACACTATCGGGATTTCTTGCATTAATAAATCCACCGTAATTCCAAATCAAATATCTATTACCAAGAGTTTTCTCAGCATATTCATCAAACTGTTTTAATTCTTCAACAAATCTTGAATAAACATCACTTCCCATGAAGTCTTCACGTGGACTACTCGCTACCTGAACTAAACCGACTCTAGGAGACTCTCGCAACTTATCTACAAATTCTCTATATCCTCTGATTTCTGCATTCACTCCACTGTGTGTATATGGTGCACTCCATTGCGGATGAACCCAGAAATACAAATAACGAACTTGTCCTTGCTCTAGATCATGCTCTGATCCAATTTCTTTCTCTGTTCCATCTAACACTTCTGCTACTTGCATCATCTTAGAATAAAAAAGCATTTGCTTTATAAATCTTTCCGTTTGTGACCACTATTAAGTTACTATAAATAATTGTTGTGGAATCTTCCTATAATGAATTTTTACGCAAATCCCAGATTCTATAAGTATCTCAACAACGAATAGAAACTAACCAGGATAAAATCCCCTAATCCAAGGACCAAGTTGATGGTAACCATGTTTTTCAGCCATATTTGAAAGGAAAAGGGGCTCCAAAGAGGGGGTGAGGGTGGTAGAATTGTCTATGGAGCCCCTGCTCGCATTAGTACGTGGACAAAACTACTTTTTTGCCCACTTTCACTGTAAAACACAACAGATATATAAATATTACTATTTTGTATACTGGTTGCTTTAAGGATACAAAGACTACGCAAAAAGTTAATAAGCTATAGCAATTATAGTAGCTATAGGATGGCAACGACAATCCAAATTAGCAATGAAACAAAAAATCTTATCGGTAGTTTTGGTGCTAAAGGAGATACGTATGAAATGATCATAAGGCGCCTATACGATCTTGCCGTTAAAGAACAGTTACGAGAATTCTTGCTCTCTTCAAAGGATGCCATACCCATAGACGAAGCAATAAAGATGGCTAAGAAAGAATGGCGAAGGTAGAGGTTGCTCCTTCTCTTTATGAAGAGATTAGAAAAAAGTTCAAACATCAAAGCGTTGAAGTTTTAGAACATCTGAAGTCGCTTGAATCTTCTCCGCATAGAGGAAAATTTCTCGGAACGGTAGGGGGCGTAGTGATTAAGGAATTAAAATATGAAGGCTTCAGGTTTTACTTTGTCACCGATGGATTTAAGCTACAGTGCTATGATCCAGAAAAACTGGTTAATCTTCTTTTACGCTTCGTAAGAATGTCTTATAAAAGACATCAGCAGCAAACCATTAATGAAATAAAGCTGGTGCTAAATACTATTGGGGCTGGTGGGTTTGAATGAAATTATCTGTCTGCCCAAAAAATTCCTTCAACAACTTCGAATACTCCTTCGTCACTCTCAGCCCCTCCCTGGGCAGACAAGCATAATAATTCGGCCAGGCAAACCGTTCATCCAGGAACATTACCGCTCCTTTATCAGTTTCGCTGCGAATACATCTTCCAGCAGACTGGATGCATTTGGACATGGCAGGATAAACATAACCGTAATCCCATCCCTTTCCAAACTTTTCTTCATAAAACTTGATGCTTTCCTTAGTCTTCAAATCCGGTCTCGCCAGCGGCAATCCTACCACCACAACTCCATTCAATAAATCTCCCGGCAAATCGACGCCTTCGGCAAAATTCGCTCCGGAGACACCCAGCAGGATCCCGCCTTTTTCCTTTTCGGCTTTAAATTGGGCCAGAAACTGCTCCTTTTCTTCGGAAGCCATTTCCTTCTTTTCCCAAAATAAATTTTTAGGCGACTGTAAAAACTGAGCAACTTTATCGCGAAGATAGTAGGAAGGAAAAAAGAAAGCCGCATTTCCCGGCATTGCGGAAGCAAGCTCGGAACAAATTGCCGCAATTCTCTTATACATGGCATCTCCCCGAAGATCAAATTTGGTACTTGTTTCAGGAATGACCAGACTCAGCTTATTTTCCGGAGGAAAGGGAGAACCATATTCTTTTTCGATGCCGCGTTCGATTCCTAAAACGTCCTTATACATAAACAGCGGTGTAAGGGTTCCACTCATTATCACTCCAGCATGAACTCTCTTGAAAATATCCTTAGCGATGATCTGCGGATCCAAACAGCTGTAACTTAATTCCAATAGCGGTGAAAACTTCCCTTCTTTTTCAGAAATAATACGCGCAAATCCGGCATCTTCTCCTTTCCAGACGTCCAGAAAAGCGGCTATTCCGCCCAGATAACTTTTTTTCTGCTTCAATCGCACTTCCATAGCCGCCAACTCAAGCTCATTGATGAATTCATCATAATTTATGATGGCAGCAATTTTGGAAGTTACTTGCTCTTTGGTAACTAATTTTTCTTTCATTTCCTTCTCTTTGCTGTTCTGGGATGCAAAATCGCTTAACTCCACGAGAATATGCATCAATTCCTGTAGCCAGGCTATCAAGCCGTGAAAGCCGAACTTCTTAGCTTCTATCACCGCATTCTTGAGAGTAATATTGCTTAAGGAAGAGCTAAGCATATCGGTAATCCTGGAGGGAAGATTATGCCCTTCATCGACTACTACCATGATATCTTCCATCTCTAATTCAAGTTTAGTGAAGAAGGCATTCCGGACAAAAGGATTAAAAAGATAATTATAATCTCCTACTATAACGGTAGCTTTTTTGGCCAGAGCTTGAGATATTTCATAACTGCACATGCGCTGCTCCCGGGAGAATTCCATGATTTCTTTAGTATGCAGGGGGCCTTGTTTCTGCAGATCAGAAAGAATTTTTTTTGCTTCCACCGTGAGCGCTTGTTTAATCTTGACATTATTGTAAAACTCGCATTCCCCTCGTTCCACCACGGTTTTACAAAACTCATTGAAATCATTTCCAAACATGCCGGCAATATCCTGGCTGCACATCCAGCGTTTTCCGATCAAGTCGGCGCAGGAGAAATCAAGCTTCGTTTTTTCTTTTATTTTACGCAGCGTATCAATGGCCAGAGCATGCTGGGTATGCCTGTTGGTCAGAAACAAAACCCGTTTCTTTTTCTCTAAAGCATGAAACAGGGCAGCGGAAAGGGCGGCGGCAGTTTTCCCTAATCCAGTAGGAGCATGAGCAAGCAGAATTTTCTCTTCCTTAAACGCAGCATCAAGATCCTGAAGAAACTTATCTTGCCCGGGCCTGATGTCCTGGAAGGGGAAGAAATCCGCAGCGCGCAAAGAATCCATTTTTGCATGCAAAAGGAGAAGGTATTAAAAGTATTCTGTGTTCAAGACGCTATTTAATTCTCCAGGAAATTTTTTCCAGTCTTATTTTCCGATAGCTTTATATAAACAAGTATATTCCAAAATATCTATCCTAATAGATAAATCAGAATAGATAAATGTTTAAATATAAGTTTCAAGCCTGATATTTCAGAGGGTGGGTAGATGGTTTGAGGGGTGTCAAATTGAAAAATAAAAACAACAAACCAATCTTCGATGTTTTTTTTCGGGAGAAACCGGCCATGATGCTGGTGGAATTAAAAAACGCCAATGCCAACGTGTATGCTTCAGTTTTGGCCAAGCAGATCGACTGCACTTATTCGCATGTGGTCAAGATCCTGCAGGAGATGCAGAAATCTGATTTAATACGCTTCAAGAAAGAAGGGCGCTTGAAACTGCTGGAATTGACCAAGCGTGGCCATGAGATCGCTTCTAATATTGAAAGCATAAGAACGATGTTGTAAGTATTTTTTTTATTTTATTTTATATTTCTATCTGTTTACACTTTCTTCAATAGAAAAATCCGGTAAA
>CAYJVI010000055.1:0-7462 GCA_964373595.1 uncultured Methanosarcinales archaeon
CCCCACTTAACCACAAATGGTTAAAAGGGGGTGACAAATCCAATGAACCTAGACATACGTATTAAGTCAGGTAGTGGCCAAAATATTTAAAAACTAGCTGCGATAACTCCATGTAAGGTGAATCAAAATGATACGTGAAAATTTAGCAAAACGAGTAAATTTAGAAAAGCTAACTAAAGATGACTTTAGACTGAGGGGTGAATTTAGAGTACTGGATGGAAGTTATCAGGGGTGGAGAATAATACCAGAATTTAGACCAGAAGGAACAGATGCTTATGTACCTATTGATCAATTGTTTCCCCAAGATAGATTTCATCAGTGTTATGAACTAATTGTCCAAACACCAGACTCTGCACAAGTAGTTGGTTGTGGATATTTACACCAAACTCAAAGAGGGGATACTTCTTTTGGGACTCGAAGTGGGATTCAGGGGCAAGAGCAAGTATATATTAATTCTTCACCAATTTGGTTTGATTTGTTGGATGATGCTCGTAAACCAATTGTTGAAGGACCAGTTGATTTACTGTTGATAAAAGTCTCTCCATGGCATACCAAAAGGGACGCTCAAAGAAAAAGAGTGTTGTATGATTAATTTTTATTGTAGGATTTAAGATGCCAGCATTTATGGTTTCTCCAGTCCCAGCAACTCTACTTTTAGAATATTGAATTCTTCCTTTAACTTTTCCAGCTGCTGTTTCTTGAATTCATTGATCTGCTTCCTGCCGGCGTCCCATTCCAGCGGCTTTATTCGCCGCTCTAACCGGAACAATTGTTCTCGTACTGCTGTCAGCCGTTCTTCAGACATGGTATATAGAATGGGAGTGATGTATATAAATATTTAGGACTTGAAGAACAGTATTTTAGCCCTATTCCGGAAGCTCAAATTTCACTATCTTTTCCACTAAATCATTATTAGTATAGTTAAACCCCCAGATCTCTCGGGTGAACTTAGGGCTGGGAACGAAAAACAATTTATTTATCCTTCCGTGGTTGGTTTCAACCGTATGCCGGTCATAATTTTTACTTTTCCCCTGTATATGTTTTTCCATCTCTTGCGGTGTTTGTAAAATTGCATATTTTCCTGCTCCAAAAAGGATTTTTTCAGACAGGGTTACACCGTAAACCCATCCCTGAGCAGCAAATTGTCGAACAAAAACGTTGAGGGCTTCCCATTCCGAATCTTCCAAATTCAGTATCGCCGGAACCATATTTTCAGCGCCTAAAAGGTATTCATCAATGGTTGCGCCGACGAATTTGTGTACATTTTCAACACCGTGCGCCAAGGCATAGGCTAAAGCGTTGGCAAGCGCTGATTTTTCCCCGCCGACCACAATATCCAGATAGCGGGGATTATCAAGACCGCTATGCTTAATATCCGCTTTTACCTTTGGAAATTCCCAAATGGCCATAATTACCTCTCCAGCGCAGAAATCTTTTTAATAGTTTCCCTAAATTAGTGAGTATGCAGGAAAAAACACTGGTAAAAATTTCCCTGATTATGACTATAGTAGGATTAAGTTTCTTATTCTTCTATACACAGACCTTTACTCTGGAAATGAAGCCGGATCTGGAATTTGTTTCCCCGGCAGAAAAAGTATTGATGAAAGGGACAGTCAAAAATCTGAAAGTTACTGATAAAGCGGTGTTTTTCGAACTGGAAGGGGAGAAAATTGTAACCACAGAGGTTATTCTTTTCCCTGACCAAAGCATTTACCTTCGTGAAGGCGACCATGTGGAGCTTTCCGGACAGGTGGAAGAATACCAAGGAGAAAAAGAAGTGATTGCGGATACTATTGTGTTGAAGTGAAAGTAAAAAGAAGTAAATATACAAAAATTACTGCTGCGCCTTCTCAAATCTCTTGCTTACCGCATCCCAATCGATGGTATTAATGAACGCTTTAATGTAGTCTGCCCGATTTAATCCGTAGTCAAGCATGAAGGCATGTTCAAAGACATCCATGATCAGCAAAGGAACTGTTCCGGCTAAATGACCTACATCATGCTCGTTAATCCAGAGGTGCAACAACTTCTTGCCTACAGGATCATAGGTCATGACTACCCAGCCGATGCCACGCATGGAGCCAGTAGCAACAAACACATTTTCACAGGCTGGTCCTGAGCCAAAGGTTTCCACCATCAATTTGTATAACGGGGATTTTTCTGACAAGGTGGTTTTCTTTTTAGTCATGTTTCCAAAGTATAATTCATGCAGACGCATGCCGTTAAATTCCCAGCCGAAGCGGCGTTTCAATTCTGCGAACTCAGGCGCAGCAGTCTTTCCGTCTTTTACCATGCTCATTAACGTATCAAGAAGCTTGTTGGTGTTGGCAACATATCCCTGATACAACTTGAAATGATTTTGTAATAGTTGGTCGCTGAATCCTTTCAGTCCCAATAAATTATCAAAATTTTGTGCTGTGTAGGTCATTTTTTGTTCCTCCTGTCTTTTTTTTGTAACATCCTGATCTCTCCCTTATAATAATCGTTAAGGAATCTTATCTTAGTAATAGCTGCCGATACAAAATCGGATAACTCGGTTGTCGTTAATGGTTCATGAACTACTTGGACCTGATGGCCGTCACCAAGCTCAATTTTTTTAAAGACTTGGTAATCAGACAAATTTTGTGGTACAACCCTTATACCATAGTGGTTGAAAGTTCGAGCAATTGCTTCAGGTAAATTTCGTAAATCTTCACAGATACAGTCATATTCTTCTCTTCCAGAAGCCATCGCCGCATAATATGGTTCCGTCTCTCTCGGAACACTCCAACCACCTCGGTCAGCGACTGCTCTCGTCTTAAAGATGTGCACAATAGCGTCAGTCATTTTAGAGCTTCCCCACTAAATGCAATCCCGGCTTTAAAGTAGGCTTTCCCGGTTCCCAGCTGGCCGGACAGACTTCGCCGCCATGTTCTCTGACGAATTGCGCGGCTTTGATTTTTCGCAGCAATTCTTTGGCGCTTCTGCCAATACTATTGTCATGCAATTCAAATGCTTTCAATACTCCGTCAGGATCGATGAGAAATGTTCCCCGCAAGCTAAGCCCTTCTTCCGCAATATACGTTCCGTAATTTCTGCAGATTTCTCCATTTGGATCAGCCACCATGGGGAATTTTATTTTTCGAATAGTTGCCGAAGTGTCCCACCAGGCTTTGTGACTAAAAGCGGTATCAGTACTGACGCTTAACACTTCCGCATTTAGTTTTTTCAATTCTTCGTAATGATCGGCCAGTTCTCCTAATTCCGTTGGACAGATAAAGGTAAAGTCTGCTGGATAAAATACTAATACTACCCATTTTCCTTTGTAGTCGGATAATTTTACTTTTTTTATTTCGTCATTGTGAAATGCCTTTGCTTCAAACTTCGGCGCTTGAGCGTTGATTTCGAGTTTGTTTTCTTCCATTTTAACGCCACCTTTCTTTCCTTGCTTGTAACCAGAAATCAACTCTCTCTTTTACTCCATCCTGTTGATATATATAATCCAGTTCCTTTGCTTCTGCACTTAGCTTAGCAAATATGCGATCAGCATTAAGGCTCTCATAAAAAGAAAATGCTAATTGTAGAACAAATTTATCTGGTGCTGATTTAGTCTTGTCGTCATTATAGTAGCCAACTAATTCTCCTGTTTTTAGGTCAACATACAAGCGTGGGGTTCTGGTAAAGTCAGTACTTATACCCAGATACCCATCGTCGTATGCATCAACAAAGAAAGTATAAGAATTCACAACATTAACAAGAGAAGCCTTTCTTTTAACTTCGGAGGCGAGAAGCGATACTTGCTGCCATAAATATTGTTGTGATCGAGAATATTCTCTTATCATTCCTACTAATGTTTTTGTGGCGTCTTCAATTTCTTGTTTTATGTTTTTTGTCATTTTTCTACCCTCCATCAAAATTTAATCGTAACTGTTCCTTGTTTTATCTTTGCCTGACAAGCTAGACGATGTTTTTTATCTCTATCCATAGCAACTTCTTCTTCAGTTAATTCGCCAAGATTTTCTTCGCCGTCGACAATGTCAATCATGCAGGTTCCGCATAACCCGGATCGGCAGCCGAAAGGAACGCCTAATTCCTCACAGTAATCTCTAATTGGATCTCCGTCAGGAACTTCCACTTGTTTGCGGTCAGTTTTTAGTGTAGCCATGAGAAGATATCACTCCAACTCCCCTGAACGAAAAATAAGAGAATTTTATATAAAGCTTTTGGTGGAGTTCAACTATCCTTCACTTCTACCATTACTTTATCTTTAAATCTCAACGGAAATTCCTGCCGATATCTTTTCCCGTATTTAAGAGCCAGTTCGGCTTTATACAATTCTTTTCCCAAATATCCAACGTGTTCTAATTTGCTTACTAACTTCTTTTTCACAATAGTGTTGTAAATATCAATAGCATTCTGGCCATGAATCATTTTAGTTATGACGTGTTTGTAATTGCAAAAACCTGCTTCAATGCGTTTATTTTTTTCGTTTACTCTAATAAGGAAATATCCTTTGGGATCAGGATGCCATTCTTTATGGGGATCATGAGACGCTTTAATGACTTGTTTGATTTTTTCCGTCTGTTTAAAAAATTTGTATTTTGGTTTGGGCATATTTCTGGTAATCTATTTATTGTTTATAATAGTTATGATATAAAAGTAAAAAAGAAAAAAAAATTATTTTATTTTTACGATGGATTCAATGTCTTTCAGCGGTATCTTTCGATTAAAAATAGGATTGATTCCAGCTACAGATCCTCCCCAGCAGGTGAGGTATGAATAGGCTACTGTCCCGCGAGCCAGAATCAAATCTCGGTCTAAAATCCCGCTAGCGATCCCTATATAATTATTTGTATGCCATCCAAGAGCTGACTCAAATGACGTTATAATTTTATAGGTATCCCCAACCGTAACGTAGAGCCCGGGCCTTAGTTCAATCCGTACCATTTCCTCGGCTCTCCATTCCAACGATAGACTCTATGTTTTCTATTGGAATCTTTGCTTCTTCCAGCTCTGTAGTCACTTCGTAGACATGTCCAAAATCCACTGCAGAAGTACTAAGACTTATTACTGGGCTAAGTACCAGGTTTCCGCTCTCAATGCTTTTCACAATTCCGGTGAGCCTATAGTCGATATAATAAACTCCTCTGATGCTTCTATCTCTAGTTGCTATCGCCTTTCCTGTTACTACTTCTCGGCTGTCTCTTGGTAAAACCATGTATCTCTCTCCTTGTACTATGTACAGTCCTTTCTTTAGTTCAATCATTTTCATTTTCAAATCCTCCAGTTATTATTCTTTTAATTTTGAAACACAAGAAGGAATTATTCCTTCTGTGCCCCAGAAATTTTACAAAATTTCTGAGGGAAATAGAGAATCATCTAACCCCAGAATCCTTCCGCAACCTTGAACCTAGTAATATCTACAAAGAAGCTAACGCCAAAGACAATCACTTGTTTGGTTCATACAAAGTCAAAACAATAGCTACTATTTAAAAGTTTCTGACAACGTATGCGCTGTTAAATGCCCCGAGCGTAGCGGAGAAAGTTTTTGAGTTGCTGATACTTCTAGGCGCTGTCGTAATTTTCCGGAGTAACGTTAAAGTTAGGGCGGGCGAATTGAGTTACTAAGAACATTTCATTTCCCCATTACCTAATATTTCCTGGAAGGTCATATTATTCCAGAGAAGGTTAATTGAAGCGAGTGCACCTGGTTCCTCTTTCTTACTAAGTAAATAAAGGATATTCTTCTTAGTTTGATTATTGAAAGTATTCACAGATTCACGTGCCGTTTTTCCTCGTAACAGTGCTATGGCTAACTCATTTGATGGTTGGAGAAAGAGTCGAGCAGTTTTATCTTTTAATGGGGTTGATGATCTACTGCTGTCTATCCAAAAACTAAATGGCTGATTGTAACCAATGAAACATCCGCTTCGTTTGGTAGCAGCCCTTCCTAATGCCGTTGCTGCGCTACAAGCACGCGCATAGGTTAGTCTTCCTTCTAAAAGTTTATGATTTTTATCTTCTCTTATTAGGTATTCCGTTTCAGTTCCTGTTCTGTCTCCATAAATTGTTCTTTCATCGCCGTGCGCATTGAAAAGAAGCAACCGTGGATTCTGCTTAGTAATACTCACTTCTAGATTATCTCTTTTCAATCTTGGACGTTTTAACTGACTTATTGAGATTCCATTATTCTCAGCAAACTTAACTAATTCTTCAGAATAGCAGTAAAGATAAGAAGTTGCATCATCATATTTTGGCATAGTGATTATCGCTTTCATTCTGCTAATGATTTGGAGAATTCACCGCTTGCCAACGCTTTCATGAAGTTGAGTTGCATTTTAGCAAACATTACTCCTATTTCATCCCCTTTTTCTACATGTTGTTTTAGCTCTTCTTTGGTAAAAGTGCCTTCGTTACCCACAGATAATTTAAAGTTTGGTGGAATCGTATCTAATCTCCACAACACTATCTTCTTTAGTTCTTCAGATATCTTTTCGTTCATAGGACACCTAAATCGGTTAGGATTTTTAATATTTTCTTTCCTGTTGCTGATTCACTTTTAACTTCTATAGTAGCTGCAATCCAAGTGTAGGGCTGATCATCTATAACTGCTATAATCTCTTCAGACTTAACCTTTTCTGGGAGGTTAGCAAATGCTTTAAGAAATTTTAATCTAAGAAGCTGATAGTTATCTCCTGCCATAAGTTTCACTAAAATGGCACGCTATATAAAGTTTCTTATGCACAAATAGGGGATTATTTTAAGTAGTGAGATATATATTAGCTTAATACTATTAGTTTAAAACTAATGGGAAAATTACGACAGCGCCGCCAAGAAGTATCAGTTTACTTTGAGCACACGAAAAGCAACTCAAAAATTTTATTCAACACTTATTAACCGCAAAATTCTTCCCCTCAATATGATGCCTCCCACCATCCCGGAATCATAAAAACGTCTATCGTTACTGCCTTTACTCTTGCGGCAGCATTAATATGGAAAGATGTTATCATAGAAGCTATAGAATTATTATTTCCTGGAGATGCTCTTATTTACAAGTTTCTTGCAGCAATTGCGGCGACGCTCTTGGTAATCATTGCTATCTATGTGGTCTTAGAAACAGAATCGGAAGCCGAAGCTGCACTCAAGAGAATCAGGCAGAATCATTTCCGCCAACAGCATAAAAAATAACTCTTCTTCTCTTCCCCGCTAAATTTTTGTCGCTTTCTAGTTGAGAGGCTTAGTAGAAAAAGTCGCCGCCATGGCCAAGATGTTGCCGAGCTAATCGATTCGTAAGCCCAAGATAGGAAGAATATCCTATCTGGGCACCAATAAAGTCGTTGCTTTATTGTGTGACAAAGTTAAGATACTTTTTCCTTCCATTGACAGCGAGAAAAAGGCGAAGGCAACGGCCAAGGCGACTTTTTCGAGATTTTCTACATCTATGAGAATTCTTGATAAATGATTTTGAAAGGAAATAATTCCT
>CAYJVI010000056.1:0-7391 GCA_964373595.1 uncultured Methanosarcinales archaeon
AAATGGACAAAACCCATTTTATTCTTTAAGAGCAATTATTTAGCTATGCACATACAGTTTTCCGAAATCCTTAAATAATATTGCTTATTTTTCTTGCCCATGACAGTTAAGAAAGGAAACAAGGTTAAAGTCGATTACACCGGTACCTTTGATGATGGCACCGTTTTTGATGCCTCAGAAAAGCACGGCCAACCCTTGGAGTTTGAAGTTGGTGCTGGTCAAGTAATCAAAGGTTTTGATGATGCAGTAGTAGGGATGAAAAAAGGGGAGGAAAAGAAAATAGTAATCTCACCAGCAGAAGCGTACGGCGAAGTTAAGGCTGAAATGCGCAAGAAAGTGCCACGAAAACAACTTCCTCCTGATCAGGAGCCGAAAGTAGGTATGATCTTAGCAGTTGGATTGCCTAATGGACAACAGTTTCCGGCAAGAATCATAGCCGTAACTACGGAAGATGTTACCATAGATTTGAACCACCCGCTGGCAGGAAAGACTTTGCATTTCAAGATCAAAGTTGCAGAAGTTGCGGCTTAATTTTTATTAATTTTTTATCTTTTAAAGAACCCTGAACCATTAATTTTAAAAAGGAATTCCGAGCTTCATAAAGAATGAAGATTCGATTACTGTATAGAATATCTTATTTTCTGCTTATCTTAACTTTGCTAGCAACTCTCTTTCATTATAAAGCAGCCTACCCTGAATCTTTTAGTATTGATGATTTTTTAGATAATCCCGCTCGCTACGACGGCCAGAAAAAGAGCATCAAGGGCATTTACTCCGAAAGCTTTGATGGCGGTTTCTTTATGATTAAGAACCATAAGACTATCAAAATATATTTCAATGGAAAAAATGAGCCCCCAAAATATGGAGAAGTTTTAGTCTATGGAACTCTGCAGCGTGATAAGTCCGTGATTGCAGAAGGTGTCCATAATTACAATTATGCTTATGTCACTATTTACGGAAGTTCTTTTTTAGCTGGCCTATTGGTGTTGTTCTATTTGTTAAAAGAATGGAAAATCACGCGGAGGGGATTACAAATTGCCTGATTGGTTAACTCACGTCGTAATTGCGCTGGTATTCGCAGAAATTTTTAATGTTAGGAAGAAAAGCGTGGTTTTGTTGGGGGCGATTCTGCCGGACTTTTTGCCTAAGTTGATCCAGTTAGAACTGTTTGTCCCGATTCCAAATTGGAATTACGCCTTATTAAGCGCTTTTCATGTGCCTTTTGTTTTGTTTTTAGTGATCCTGCTCATTGCGCCACTTTTCCGATATAAGTATGTTAGCATCGTGGGGTGGTTAAGTTTAGGTACTTTCACGCATCTCCTGTCTGATACACTCCTGCGGCATTTTCAAGGAGGAATATCCTGGCTTTACCCTTTTTCAATGGAGAAATACGCTTTACATTGGGTCTGGCCGGATCAGTCTTATTTGATTTTGATTCCGGCAATTATTACTTATATTTTGGTAGTAGTATTTAAACATCGACTAAAAGCGAATGAAAGATCAATTAAAGATGGAACAATCAATTAAACGAAACCAGCAAATTGAAGGGTACAAAAAAGTTCTTACTGAGTTTAACTGTCGAGGTATCCAATATTGCTTGCTGCGCAATTATGAGTTTCTGTATGATCCTTCTTTTCCAGTCGAAGGCCTGGATATTATAATTTCAAAGTCGGATATGCCTAAAGTTGATTTGATTTTACGAGAGCTGGACTTTACTAAACGAAAACAGCAATTTTCCCTTGCTCATAAAGCTTACTTCAAGCTGGTTGATCTAAAGATGGTGAGTTTTGATATTCAAGTGGGAGGAGTATATTGGAATGATATGAAATACCTTGATGAAAGTGTGTTGAAACATCTGGTGAACAAAGAATTCTTTTTCGTACTTGCTGATAATGATGCATTTGTTATGTATCTGGTGCATTCAATTCTCGGAAAGCGATATTTTAAACCGAAGTATCAGCAGATTCTTTCTTCTCTGGAGATTGATGAAAATTATGTTTTGGAATATCTTTCCACTATTTTTAATCCAAAAATAGCTAGGCGCCTTCTTGCTCTTGTTAAACAACAAAAATTTGCCGAAATTCCTATTTATCCTCTGGTGGTTTATTTTATTTTGAAAAAACCAAGCCGTATTGCAGTATTTTTAGGGTTATTTGGGCGATGGATAATCTGGAAAAAACCATTCACCCAAGCTCCATTAATCAGTGTTCTTGGTCCCGATGGCGCTGGAAAATCGACCTTAGTTTCTGCTTTGCAGGAGCATCTTCAATTGAAAGGAAGAACGGTCAAGGTGGTTTACACCGGAAGGGGAAGAAATCATCTTTTGCCTATCACCAAGATTGGAAGAGCTTATAAAAGAACGGAAAAAAAGAAAGTGCAGGCTGCTAATTCCAAAAGGTCTTCTTTTTCTACCAGATTTCTTTACACCGTCTCTTCGCCTATTTTTGCTTTTGATCAACTTTTACGCTATTACATCCGCATTTTTCCCGCACGAATAGGGAAGAAAATAGTGATAACAGACCGATATGGTTCCGATATCATGTTGATGAAAAATGTTCCCTTTGGATTTAAAAAGTTTTTATTATGGTTTGTTCCCCAGCCGACTTTGACTCTTTTTTTATATAATACCCCGGAAGTGCTTAAAGAACGAAGACCTGCGGAAAATATTGATGATTTGCGGCGGCAATTAGAGATATTTAATCGGTTCGCGTATTCGATGAAGCTTGAAACCAACAGTAAAGATAGAAATAATGCTCCTGCTTTGGGATATGTGGAAACGTATTTGTTACGGAATTGGTATTGACTTTTCATAACCCTGATAGAGTTGATAGTACTTTTCCAGCATTTGTTTAAGATCATGTTTTTCTAGTGCGATCTCCCGCGCTCTTTTTCCCAATCTTTCTCGCAGAGAATAATCTTTTACTAATTTCTGCACCGCTGCAGCAATAGAATCCGGCGAGTTCTTCCTGACGATAACTGCGCCATCCTGCACAATCTCCCGCACAAATTCATGGTCAGTGGTTATAATCGCCTTTCCGCAAGCCATAGATTCAAGCAAAACAAGCGGATTGGCAATTGTTCCTATTTCCATGCGGTAAGGGAGGATGATTAGGTCCATTTCATTATACATTTTAACCATGCCTTCTACAAAGCCGTGGATAATTATCTGCGGATTATGTTTTTGGATGTATCTATCTACTTTTTCAAATCGCTGGGTTAAGAAAACATGGGTTTCCGCATCTTTTCCAAATTGTTTTGAGGCGGTAACAAAATCGTTTAATCCCTTAAATACGCCGGGATGCCCGAAATATGCTACTTTAATGATTTTTTTTCCCTGATTGTTTTTTCTTTCCAGAGGCCGGTATTTTTCAGTATCTATCCCAAAACGGATCGTTCCGGTATTTGGAAACAGTTTCTTCTTCAAGTATTCGGACGGAACAATAACCTTATCTAATTTCTGCAAAAACGATCCCCTCCAGCGTAAAGGCAGAACTGCAGAATAACTGGAAAGGAATCTGGTCGCTGTTTTTTGGAAATAAAGCCGCTGAATCGCAAAATTAAGAGGGTGCCAGAACAGTGACGTTTGTGAATTTGAATAGAGGGAATAAATCACTGGAACTGCATACTTCTTTTTTAATTGATAAGCGCGATACGAATCAAAAACGCCGCTGCTGTGGAAATGAATAAGTTCTGCTTCCGCAGGATTAGTGGTGACTACATATCCATGTTCTTGCAAGTGCTTGGTTATTTTTATCGCTAGTTGTGTTCTTCCTTCGAATTTCCTTCCGTCTAAATCTATGTTACAATACACTTTCATTTTGCTTCTTACAAGAATTTTCTTTATATAGTTTGTGAAGAATACAAATTATTTTCTGAGAAGAGTTTCATACTCTCTCAAGAATTTCTGAGTTATTTTCCGAAGGTCAAAAATCCTGGCTGTTTTTAGGCCATTTTCTGCTAGTTTTTTTCTTTTGCGGGCATGGTTGAGAAGTTTGATGGTTGCGGCGGCAATCTGAAGATTATTTTTTGGCGGAACCATGATGCAGTCTTGCTCAGGCGCCAGAATTTCCTGCAATTCATCCAAGTTTGTGGTTATCACCGGCGTCCTGCAGGCAAGACATTCCAAAACGCAGGAAGGATTGCTTTCGGTCCTGGTAAGAGTCTGGTAAGGGAAGACAGCAAGGTCGGCAAGATTGACGTATTCTTCAATAGCCACATCGTCGGTGATTATTTTTACATTTTTTTCCAGTTTATGGTCTTTGATGAATCGAAGATAACATTCTTCTATTTTTTTCCAACGGCAAATAAACAGGTACAGGACGGAAGGCTTTTCTTTCACGACCAGAGGAATGGATTTGAACAAGTCTGCCGTCCCTTTGTCTTCTCTCATTGCGCCATAATTAAGGACTACTTCCCGCTTAGAAAAACCATATTTTCGCTTTAGATTTTCTTCGGGAAGCGGCCGAAATTTTGCAAGATTAATATGAGAAGGGATGATACGTATTTTTTCTTTTTTGATTCCTTTTCGTATAAATCCATTGGCTTGTTTTTTGGTTGCAACAGTAATTAAATCTACAAATCTAAGCAAAAAAGTGAAGCGCTTATCATATTGATACTGTGATTCTGATTTGATGGTGTGGACAATTTTACTGTCAGGGAAGATTGTTTTTGCCAGAATGCCGTGGAGGGATAGAAACAGGGAAGAACTGAAAACATGGATCAGGTCCGGATAAAAATGGTTTAGTTTCAGTTGTCGTAAGGTGAGTTGTATCCCCGCTATTTTTTTCATAAAGGTATTGCTGAATGAAACTGGATGCCGATAGATGGGAACGTCTGCAAACACCTCAAAGGCAGGCAGGTATTTCCTTTTTTCAGCCACAACAATCACCTGGTGGCCGCGTCTTTGCAGCTCCCGAGCATAGTTCAAAGTAGTGATATTGGTCGCTTCCTTCATATTCTTGGTGAAAGAATTGGCTATTAACAGAATCTTCATCCGGCGTAGCTGGGGCAGTTGCTGTTTTATATATCTTCTGAATCGCAAGTCCTTCCTAATTTGTTCTTATCGTTCATAAGTATTAAAAAGACTTAAAAACGCAGAGAAATAAATTTTAACGACGTGGTTTTGTGGTGTGACTATGAAAAAGGCGTGTATCATCGGTCTTGGCTATGTAGGGCTTCCCCTGGCCTGCTTATGCGTCAGGAAAGGATACACCGTAACCGGCTTAGACACCAATAAAGAAAAAATTGAGCAAATCAACGCCGGCATATGCCCGATCAAGGATGGATTTCTGCAACAGGAAGTCTCTGAGTTAAAGGGAAAATTACCGACCACTACTGATGCCGCTGAAGCAATCCCTATTGCAGATATTATTATCATTTGTGTTCCCACTCCTGTTGACCATAAATTTCATCCCAATCTGGAATACGTTGAATCCGCAGCCAGAAGCATTTCACAACATCTAAGAAAAGGACAACTCATAGTTGTAGAATCAACCGTAAATCCGGGGACAACTGAAGAAACCGTAAAACCAATTTTAGAACAGTCGGGATTAAAAGCGGGAGAAGATTTTTACCTTGCCCATTGTCCAGAGCGGATTGATCCGGGAAATAAAAAATGGACCATTTCTAATATTCCCCGAGTGCTTGGAGGAATAACCTCAGAAAGCGCAGTGGCAGCAAGGCAGTTCTATTCATCTATCATCGAGGCAGAGATTGTTGTTTTGAAAGGGCTAAAGGAAGCAGAAGCGACCAAAATAATGGAAAATTCTTTTCGGGACATTAATATAGCTTTTGTCAATGAGATGGCCAAATCGTTTGATAAAGCCGGTATTGATATTACTGAAGTCATCAAGGGCGCCTCAGCAAAGCCGTTTGCCTTCCTGCCCCATTATCCCGGATGCGGTGTGGGCGGCCATTGTATCCCCGTTGATCCTTATTATTTAATTGATGGCGCAAAAAAATTCCGCTTTGAACACCGCTTTTTAGAATTAGCCCGAAAGATCAATGAAAGCATGCCCGAGTACACTGTTTCTCTGCTGGCAGAGGAATTAAATAAAATTGGCAAGAGCATCAATGGTTCCAGTGTAGGGCTTTATGGCCTTGCCTACAAAAAAGATATCGACGATGCCAGAGAAAGTCCGGCCCTTGAAATTGCGCGCATACTGCAGGAAAGAGGAGCTAACCTGGTAATATACGACCCGCACGTAAGGCATAAAAACAATGTTGCCGGGTTTGAAGAATTCCTTACCAAATCTGACTATCTGATTATCGCTACTGATCATGCCGAATTCAGGAACATAGATATGCAGAAGATAAAAGAAAACCATATTAAGGTCATCATTGATGGGAGAAATTGCCTGGATAAAGAAAAAATACAAGGGCTGGGAATCATATACAAAGGAATAGGCCGCTAATTAATCATTGCTCTTTTATGTTCCATAAATTTCTTAATGCCTTCTTCTAATCCTATTTTTGCCGTAAAGCCGAGAAGATTTTGCGCTTTAGAAACATCCGGAACTCTCTTGAAAATCTCTCTCTCTTTGGTTCTATCTGAACGTTCGAAAGGAACCAAGAGCGGCTCTTCCCTCTTATCTGCCAGCTTCAGAACTAATTGAGCTAATTCTAGCATAGTTATTTCTGTAGTGTGATTTCCAATATTAAAAATCTGGCCATCTGCTTTGGGATTAAAGAGAGCAGCAACTACTCCTGCAGCTGTATCTTCTACGTATGTAAATGCCCTAACTTGTTTTCCATCACCATAAACTTGCAAAGGTTTGTTCATAACAACATTATGAACAAAGGAAGGGATCACAAAATTATTTGCCTGAAAAGGCCCATAAACTCCAAAGAAGCGCAAGATAGTATAATTCAGATTAAATTTTTTGCTGAAAGCCCTGACGTATTCTTCCCCGACCACTTTACTGACGCCATACTCCGATTTGGGCTGAAAGACATCCTGTTCCTGTATTGGAATCTTGAGAGGATCACCATATACTTCAGAGGACGAGGAGAATACGATTTTCGTAATGCCCTTGAGAACGCAGCATTCCAGAACGTTTCGTGTTCCCAGAATGTTGACGTCCAAACACTCTAAAGGATTTAAAGTGCTGTTAGCCACGCCCAGAAGTGCTGCTAAATGAACCACATACTCGCAGCCATCCATCGCCTGCAGAATATCATTTTTATCTAAAATAGAACCTTTAAAATACTGAATTCCGTCAATACGCACCGGCCAGAGGTCTAAAACATGAACCTGATGCCCTTGTTGAAGAAGTAGTTTCACTACTTCATTCCCAATCATTCCGGAACCGCCGGTGACTAAAACTCTGCTCATAACCTCTCCTCTTTCACAGATCTTCCCATAGGTGAAATGATTTAAGAATGTTATGTAA
>CAYJVI010000057.1:0-7362 GCA_964373595.1 uncultured Methanosarcinales archaeon
TAACCAGAAAACCGGTGGTTCTTACTGTTCACGAAGTCTGGGCCGGAAAATGGAAGCAAGTAACGGGATTTTCCTGGTTCAAGAGCGAAATTCATGATCTCTTAGAAAGAATGATCTATTGGTTATCTTTTGATAAATATGTTTGTGTTTCTAAGGCTACCAAAGATGATCTCTTGAAGTTAGGTATCAACAAAAATAAAGTTGAACGCGTGTATAACGGCCTCGATTACAGTCTTTGGAATCCAACCTATTTTAAAGACGAAGAGGTAGAGAAAATAAAACAAGACTTAGGTCTGCAAGGTAAATTTGTATACTTTTCCTGGGGTCGTTCCGGAACTTCCAAGGGGTTTGAATACGCCATTAAAGCCGCGCCCTTGATTGTAGAGAAAATTCCTAACTCTGTTTTTCTTTTAATGCTGGGCACACCGCAGAAATATATAAAAAAACATCAAGAATTGCTCGATCTGGTTCAGGCTTCTCCGGTTCGAGAACATATTAAAATAATAGATTCCCAACCTTATACCAAGTTAGGTTGCTACCTCAAGGCCGTTGATTGCGTCGTAGTTCCTTCGGTCTCAGAAGGATTTGGATACACCGCTGTAGAAGCTACCGCCGTGGGAAAACCAGTAGTCGTAAGTAATGCTGGTTCCCTGCCAGAAATAGTGTCTGGCAAATACCACATTTTCGAGTCCAAAAACGTACAAGATTTAGCAGAAAAAGTAGTAAAAGTTGCCAACAAGGAATATAAGCAAAAGAAAATAAAACGGTTTGAGTGGAATGATTCCATAGAGAAGTATTTACGGATTTATCGCTTATTGATTTATAGCAATTAACTTTAATAATCGTTAAATGGTACTGGAAAAAGTTAATTGCTTATTAGGAAAAACATTACCATTATGAAAATAAATTAACGGAAATTAATGTTTTTTCCTATAGTTCCACAGGACAACTATTCTTGCAGATAAAAAAAATCAAAGTGCCAATTAGAAAGGCCCGGTGAAAGAATTATCCGGGACATCGAGAGGGATAGATAAATCTTCTTCATAAATTATGTCGCCTCTCCCTAACATCAAACAAGCTTTTTCAACAATATGTTTCGCCCGCGGATAATAATATTTTGTAAGCCCGGGAGTGGATGGTGTGGGATGGTCTGGAAGAGTAATTCTCTGAGGAGCACAGTGGAGAGAAGCAAATTCTTTTTCCGTAATTCGGCTGATTATTTCGCCAGCAAAGCCTCCAGTATAATAGCCAGAGTCTACAACGAGCACCTTGCCAGTTTTTCTGACCGAGGTTAAGAAGATATCTTCATCTAACGGCTGCAAGGTTCTTAGATCAATAACTTCCACGCTAATTCCATTACTCTTCAGAAAATCGGCAGCTTTGGTTGCCTCTACCACCATATATGACGTGGCTACAATAGTTAAGTCATTTCCTTCTCTCCTTATTTTCCCTTTTCCAATAGGCACAGTGAAGGGTTCTTCTGGAACGTAATCAAGCATGTTATGAAGCCAACGATGTTCTATGAAAATAACCGGATTATTATCTTGTATACTTGAAATAAGCAGACCTTTTGCATCATAAGCAGTTGCCGGCATAACCACTTTAAGCCCGGGAATATGGGCATATAACGCTTGAAGATTTTGTGAGTGCTGTGCTCCTTGACCCCAGCCCATTCCGATAACCATACGAATTACCAGCGGAACAGAGTTCTGTCCGCCAAACATGTAATGCCATTTTGCGGCGTTGTTGATTACTTGATCCAATGCCAGTAAGGAAAAGTCGATTCGCTGATGTATAAGCACTGGCCGAAGACCGGTTAGTGCTGCTCCTATGCAAACGCCGGTTAACCCATTCTCTGAAAGGGGCATATCCATAACTCTCTTTTCTCCGTACTTTCCCTGGAGACCAGCAGTAGTTCCAAAAATTGCTTTAGGATCTGGTACACCTTCTCCTATGACAAAAACACGACGGTCTGATGCGAGACTGTAATCAAGTGCTTCGCGCAACGCCTCAACATACTTTATTTTTCTTGATGCTGTTGTCATTTTATTCAGCGTAGATAAACTTATCTAACTCTTCTTTTTCGGGAAAGGAGCTTGATTTAGCAAACGCAACTGCTTCATCAATTTTCATCTTTATCTCTGAAATCATTGCCTGAATATCTTCTTGGCTTACTATTTTGTCCACCAGTAGTTTTTCTTGTAATCTTTTAATGGGGCATTTTTCTTTCCAAGCCTGGAACTCTTCTTCGGTACGATACCCGAGATGATTGTCAAAGTTTGACCCACAATGTTCTCGCCATCTGTAGGTGGGCGCTTCGATAAACGCGGGCCCCCTTCCCTTTTTTATTTTTTCAAGAGCAGTGAGAGCTGTTTGATAGACCTCCACAATATTATTTCCGTCAGCTTCATAACAGTCTAGACCGTGAGCTCTAGCCAGGTCGATTATTTTGCGTGGCGGCTGCCGTGCCGAGATATGGGTATATACTGAGTAAAGGTTATGTTCACAGAAAAAGAGAACCGGCAAATTTTTTAGTTTTGCAAAATTGGCGCTTTCGTGAAACACTCCTTCTTCGACTGCTGCGTCTCCTAAAAAAATTACTGTCGCCCGGGAATATTGTAAGAATGATTGAGTGAACGCAGCACCGACGGCAACTGGAATAGAGCTAGACACAACTGGGGTAGCCCCCATAAATCCTACTGAAACGTCTATGAGGTGCATAGAACCTCCTCTTCCCCTCGCACAACCATCCACCTTGCCATATAATTCTGCAAAGAATTTCTTTAAATTGCCCCCTTTTGCGAGGTAGTGGCCATGAGAACGATGATTGCTAAACATCAAATCCCCGGTCTGTAACGCGTGAGCCACGCCTACCGCAGTCGCTTCTTGACCGATAGATAAATGAACCGGACAACGCATTTCTTGTTCAGGATAAAGTTCAGCTACTTTTTCTTCTACCCTCCGAACATAGAGGAGATCCTTCAGAAACGACCTTAATTGCTCCTTTTCCATAGCAAAATTTGCTTTATAATCGTTAATAAACTTTCCTAACCTATGTTCTATAGAATTTCCTTCTGTTAGATAAATTATATAAAGGATTACGTGAGATTCCATCCATGAAATTCAACCACATTTTCATCACTGGCGGCGCAGGTTATGTCGGAAGCGCTCTGGTTCCCAGATTATTGGAAAAAGGACATCATGTTACTGTTTACGACCTCTATATCTATGGAGATGTTGTTCTTAAACCGCATAAAAACTTAGTGCAAATCAAAGGAGATATCAGAGATAGAGAAAAGCTGCTCAAAGCAGCAAATGGCGCAGATGCAGTTATTCATCTTGCCTGTATTTCCAATGATCCCAGTTTTGATTTAGATCCGGAATTAGGAAAATCCATCAACTTTGATGCATTTCATCATGTTATTGATGCCTGTAAGGAAAATGATATCAAACGCCTTATCGTAGCAAGTTCTACCAGCCAGTATGGGATTAAACCAGTAGGTGTAGAAGTTACTGAAGAAACTGCTCACGAGCCCATTACCGATTATGCGAAGTATAAGAGAATGTGCGAAGAATTGCTGGAACAAAGCGATACCGGAGATCTTGAATATGTTTTTGTGCGCCCTTCGACACTCTGCGGCTATGCGCCGAGATTGCGGCTGGATCTTTCGGTGAATATTCTCGCTATCAATGCGCTGGTCAATAACAAAATAAAGATTTTTGGCGGATCGCAGATGCGTCCGGCATTGCATATACAGGACATGGCGCGGTTTTACGAGCTGATGCTGGAAGCGCCTGCAGAGAAAATTCATAAGCAGGCATTCAATGTTTCCTGTGAGAATAAAACCATGCTGGAAATAGCAAGGTTAGTGAAGGCAGCGTTAGGGGATAAAAATATTACCTTTGAAGTTCTGCCTACCGACGATTTGCGTTCCTATCACGTCAATACTGATAAAATGAAGAAAGTATTGGGATTTACTTGTCAATATAGTTTAGCTGACGCGGTGGTAAGCCTGAAAGAAGCGCATGAAAAAGGATTGCTGGAAGATCCATTACATAATCCTCTTTATTATAATATTAAAAGGATGAAAGAAGTGAAGTTACAGTGAATTAAAATGCTAATCAAAAAAGTCCTCATCCTCGCCAGCAATTCTTTCACCGGAAGCCATTTCGTCAATTATCTTCTTGAACATACAGATGTGGAAGTTATCGGCATCAGCAGGTCGCCAGAGTACAACCTAATTTTCCTCCCCTACCTATATAAAAAAGAATCACGGCCTTCTCGTTTTAGATTCTATCAATATGACTTAAATAAGGATTTTGAACAGGTTTGCGCTCTTTTAGAAAAAGAAAAGCCAGATGTTGTAGTTAATTATTCCGCTCAGGGTGAAGTCCGCAACAGCTGGAAATGGCCGGAGCAGTGGTTTGAAACCAATTGCATCAGTGTAGTCAAATTAGGACAGTTTTTAGCCGACAAACCATGGCTGCGGCGGTATGTTTCTATTTCCACTCCAGAAGTGTATGGGGCAACTGAGAAGGACATGAAAGAAAACGATTCTTACGATCCAAGCACACCGTATGCAGCTTCAAAATTAGCGGGGGATATTTTTTTAGGGACTCTTTACAAAAAATATAATTTTCCAGTGGTCTTCACCAGATCGGCTAATCTATACGGAATACACCAACAATTGTATAGGATCATTTCCCGAACCATAATTTATCTGAAAATGGGGAAGAAAATCCAATTACACGGCCGAGGAGAGGGAGTCAGGTCTTTTATCCATGCCAGAGATGTTGCTGATGCGACCTGGAAAGCAATAACGAAGGGAAGAAATGGTGAAGTATATCATATTGCTCCTCACGAAGAAGGAATTTCTATCAAAAATCTCGTAAAGATGATTTGCGAGATGATGGACCGCGATTTTGAATCGTCAATAGAGTTAATCACGGAAAACTTCGGCCAGGATGCGCAATACAGCTTAGACGCCGGCAAAGCAAAAACAGAATTGAATTGGAAACCGACAGTTGAACTCCGGGAAGGCATCCAGGAGATGATCCACTGGATTGAGCAAAACTGGGAAGAGATTCAAAAGCATCCTTTAGAGTACGTTCATAAAGTTTAAGAAGAGTCTAAGGAAGGAACCTAAAAATGGATATCCAACATAATTTTCTGCCGCAGCAATATCAAGAAACAGCAGTTCCAAGCATCAATCATAATTATCTGCCCCAGCAATTCGCAGATTATAAAGAAATTTTTAGAGAAATAGAAAAGCTGATACAAAGCTGCGATTATACGTTAGGCAAAGATGTAGATAAATTTGAGCAAAATATCTGTTCTTTGACTGGCGCAAAATACTGCATAAGCGTCGGTTCTGGAACAGATGCGCTGTTCTTAAGCTTAAAAGCAGCAGGAATCGGCAATGGCGATGAAGTGATTACCACGCCTTACACCTTCTTTGCCACTATTGGGACTATCGTAACTGCAGGCGCAAAACCTGTTTTTGTGGATATTGACGAAGATTATAATATCAATCCTGATTTGATTGAAGCAGCTATCACCGAAAGAACCAAAGCCATCCTGCCAGTACATTGGTCAGGCATACCTTGCAAGATGGATAAAATTATGCAAATAGCAGAAAGACATAATCTCAAGGTCATCGAAGATGCCTGTCACGCTATTAACGGAAAATATAAAGGAAAAGCTCCCGGAACATTTGGAGATGCGGGCTGTTTCAGCATGCATCCGCTGAAGAATATCAATGTCTGGGGCGACGGCGGGTTTATCATCACTAATAGCAAGGAAATGCACGATAAACTAGCCTTATTACGGAATCATGGATTAGTAAATCGGGATGAATGCATCATCTACGCATATAATTCACGCCTCGATTCCATTCAGGCTATTGTTGCCAATCATCTCTTGAAAAAAATTGATCTCATCACTGATGCAAGAATAGATAATGCGCAGTTCTTTGATCAAGAGCTGGCAAAAGTTCCCCAGATTATTATTCCAAAACGAGATTCTGATGCAAAATCAGTGTTCCATATCTATGTCATTCGAGCAGAAAGGAGAGAAGCTCTTAAGCAATTCTTAATCCAGAATGGCATTGATGCTAAAGTGCATTATCCTATTCCTATGCATCTGCAGCCAGCTTCTGCCGAATTTGGCTACAAAAAAGGAGATTTTCCGGTTGCTGAAAAAGTTTGTGATTCAGTTCTTTCCCTTCCAGTCCATGAGTTTATTACTGCAGAACAACGCAACTATGTGGTACACAAAATCAAGGAGTTCTACCAAATCAACTCTGCAAAAGTTCCTTTTGTGAATTTAGGAGCAAATTATCAGCAAGTGCGAGAGGAAGTTTTAAAAAAATTTGATGAGATATCTTTACAGGGAGCATATATTCTTACTGACGAGCTTCAGCGTTTCGAGCAGGATTTTGCCCGCTTCTGCGGCACTTCTTTTGCTTTGGGAGTAGGCAATGGTGCGGATGCGCTTTTTCTCAGCCTTAAAACTCTAGGGATACAAGAAGGAGATGAAGTAATAACTGCGCCCAACTCTTTTATTGCAACTGCAGGAATTATCGCAGCGGCAGGAGCGAAGCCCGTTTTTGTCGATGCGGCGGAAGATTACAATATTGATCCGGCTCTGATCGAAAAAGCCATCACGCCGAGAACAAAAGCCATTATTCCAGTTCATTTGACCGGAAGGCCGGCAGAGATGGATAGGATAATGGAAATTGCCAGAAAATATAATTTATTTGTGATTGAGGACGCAGCGCAGGCGGTAGGAGCGCGATATAAAAATAAAAGAGTTGGTTCGCTGGGAGATATTGGTTGTTTTAGTCTGCATCCCTTAAAAAATCTTCATGTCCATGGCGATGGTGGAGTGATAACTACCAATAATCCTGAGCTTTACAAGAAACTCTTACTCTTGCGAAATCACGGCTTGCAAAACAGAGATGAATGTACATTTTGGGGTTATAATTCCCGGCTTGATTCCATTCAAGCGGCCATTGCTGGCATTAAGCTGAAGCATCTGGATACGTGGAATAAACGATATAGGGAAATTGCTGCAAAGTATCGAGAAGGCCTTTGCGATGTAGTCGAAGTTCCGGTTGACAAGCCGCATGAAGAAGCGGTGTATCATAATTTTATCATACAAACTGATTATCGTGATGAATTGCAGAACTATCTCTTGCAGCAGGGAATTGAAACAAAAATACATTATCCCATCCCCTTGCATTTACAAGAAGCAGCAAAAATGTTAGGGTATAAAGAAGGAGACTTTCCGGTGACGGAGCGGCAAGCAAGAAGAATTTTAAGTCTGCCTGTTTATCCGGAATTGACGGATGAGCAGGTGAT
>CAYJVI010000058.1:0-7140 GCA_964373595.1 uncultured Methanosarcinales archaeon
ATAGTAAATGTACGGGCGTTCTGTCCAAGAACTTTCGTCATTTACTAAAATAGACACAATCTTTTTAAAGCAGGCTTCAAATTAATACATAAACCATCAATGTAGGTAGTAGCTTACCTGAAGATGACAAAAATTATTTTTTCATCAATGGCGCTGGTGAGGCGGGGGTTGCCCCCTACGGGGTGCCGAACGAGGACTCATGAAATGCGGAAACTACCTCATTTCAGAGCTGAAAACAAATCGTTGTTTGTTTTCATGCTCACAAAGTGAGGCCGACAGCCGCCAGTAAGGATGAAAAAAAGTAAATAAAAAAAGTAATAGAAAGACCCCAAAATGGAGGCTAAATACAATGTCACTATACAAATATGTTCGTGAAGCGTGGAAAAAACCACACCAGAATGCTGAAGCATGGCGGGAGCGTCTTCTGCTCTTTAAAAAAGAGCCGGTTACGGTGCGGGTAGAACATCCCACCCGGCTTGACCGAGCGCGTTCTTTAGGTTATAAAGCAAAGCAAGGTTATGTCGTTGTTCGCCAGTGCGTTGTCCGCGGAGGCCACACCCGGCCGAAAATTAAGGGCGGAAGAAGGCCTAAACACTTCGGAACAAGGCTGAGTCTCAGAAAGAGCTATCAGTTGATTGCCGAAGAAAGGGCGCAGAAGAAATATGAAAATTTAGTGGTTCTCAATTCTTACTGGGTGGCCCAGGATGGGAAGCATGTCTGGCACGAAGTGATATTGGTAGATCCGGACCATCCGGTGATTAAATCCGATCCCAAGATCAATTGGATCTGCGCCCAGAAGAACCGCAGCAGAGTCTTCCATGGAATAACGTCTGCGGGAAAGAAATCACGCGGCATGATTGGCAAGGGCAAAGGATTTGAGAAAGCCAGGCCCAGCAGGAGAGCGCATCTGAGACTGCAGTAAGCAAGGATTTATTTTTTGTTTTTTTTAGTTTTTATTTTTCTTCTTTTTTTGAACTTTATTTTTTTTATTTCTTTCTTGGGTCTAATACCCCGCTGCTTGCAGCGTTATCAATCATATTATCGATAACCAAGAAAGATTAAAAATACCCCACAGCTTGCTGTGGTTGGGATTTTTATTTTGTTTATAACTTAATTTGAGCTTAATTTTAGCAAATCTTTATATAGGTACATTTCTTCATATTTTCTAATGCCAAAAAGAGGACAAGTGACGGTTTTTATTATAGTGGGAATCATGGTGGTCGCACTTGGAGCTAGCATCCTTTACTTTTCCACATTGAAAGCTACCAAAGAATTGAAAGAGAGAGAAACTCCGCCCAGCATTGATTTTGTGACTGCTTTTGTACAAAGATGTCTGGAACGAAGTGTCATTGATGGTCTTTATGTTGTACTACGACAGGGGGGGTATCTGGAATTTCCTCCTGATCTGGCGGTCTTTTCCTTTGAAGATGAGACACTGACTGTGCCGGTGTACTTCCAAAAAACGGCAGCAAAAATGCCCGGCATCCCGCAAATACAAACTGAAGTTGCCCGGGCAGCAGAACAATTTTTGCCGGAATGCATTGATGATTTTAAGCAGTTCAAAAAACAAGGATATGCTGTAGCTGCCGGAGATCCGAAAGCGGAAGTTATATTAGCGCAGAGAATCAGGGCTGCTTTAGACTACCCGGTGACGGTAGAAAAAGGAACAGAAGAAATAAAACTTGATGCCTTCTCTGTCACTATTCCTTTTAATTTTCTGGACAAATATGCCACTATACAGGAATACCTCTCCCAACAGGAAAAAAATTCCGGCTATTTCTTAGCCGGAGAACTTTCTGCTGCTGCTTATGAAGAAGATTTTGGTTTTGGATTTACACAAGTCAACGAAAAAGGCTCGGACGTTCTGATCACCCTCTCCTATGAAAGGCTCAAAGATGAACCATTACAGTATAACTTTGCCCTGCTCTTTGACTGGACTCTGGGAAGTGAACAAGTCAAAATTGCTGAACCATCGCTGCAGCTTCTGCGCATTCCGGAATGGAATATTACCACGCCCGGAATTCATACCCTTCAAATCAACGCTGCCGGAGAAAGCCTTTCCTTCAGAACTGATCCAAAAAGCCTGCCCATTGATGCCAAAACAGGAGTGATTACTATCAATACTGAGGAATTTCCCAACGATGAATATCTGTACTATGTCATTGTCAATGATGCTGAACAGGAAATTGCCGCTCCGGTATTGATCAATATCAATGCTAATGACGGGAAATTACCTATCATGAAAGCTATTGGAAAACAAACCGCAAAAGCCGGAGAAAAATTTTATTATAAAGTTGAAGCCGCTCAGCAAGGAGAATTGCTTTTGTTCACCAGCGACAGTTATCTTTTTGACCTTGACAAAAAAACAGGAGAGATCTCTTTTACCCCGACAGACGAAGAGAGAGGGATCCATTCCGTGCGCATTGATGCAGAGAATGAATTTGGAAAAACATGGCAGCGCTTCGAATTGGAAATAAAGTAAATAGGATAATAGCACTATTGCTGGCAAGTATGTTTGTATTAGCCGGCGCTGCTGCTCAGGATCAGCAGGAGATTGACTGGAATGATAAAGAGCAATTTACAGCTAACTTTGAAGATTATCCTGCTGCTGCCTTCGAGAACAATCCGGCAAAAGCGTGGGAAACTATTGAACAAAATCCCAGCTTGCTGGCAACCCAGAACATCCTTGATGAAGCTTTTGCCAACAATGCGCCCAGAGCAGCAAGCGTCTTAGACCATAACGTTCATTTATTAGAAACGAATGAAAATGTCCGCAACAAATTGGATACGGCAGCAGTCGGAAATGTGGTGATCTTAAATGATAACCCCACTGCAAAAGCAGCCTTATTAGAAAAAAAATATGCTATTTCCATGGACGACAAAATGGTTGAAATCAAGCTGTATGATGGGACGAAGATGACTACCGGGGGAGAAAGAGGAACGGCCTTCAATGTCAAAGCTGTTCCGGAAGCAGCTGTTCAGGCAGACGGATCACTTCGTTTCCGCGATGCGGTTATTGAAGGGACCGCTGATTTCACTTTAACTAAAGATTCCTCAGGAGAAGACAGGTATAATGCGAAAGGAGGAATAATCACCTTTGATCCAAAAACGAGGAATCTTCCCTTGGCCGTAGAGGAGGGAACCGTACGTATGCCCTATGATGAAACAGGGTCAAAAGTAATAACCTACGAAGGAAATTTTGAAGTAAAATCTGGCCCTATTGGAGCATACTTTGAAGAAATATCGGGGACAAAAGTAACCGGAACATTTACCCGTTCGGTTGAATTTTTCAAAGATGGAACTTTTCAAAAAAGCAAATTCCCGCCCATGAATATAGAGGGGACTATCTTCCAAGAACAAGGTGAACCGCCGCATAGGATGATTTTCTTAGAAAAAACTACCGCCGCCAAACCTGACGGAACGGTCATTGAAGTTAATACCCAAGACCGCGTTTATTACACTGAAGCTTCCCGGAAGGAATACCGAAGCCGTGAACAGGTAGGCGACTACTGTACAAAAAATGCCGGCTTTAGCTGCATCATTAATCTGCCTGGGGAAACCTATGACGATCCTTTTCGTGAAAGATTAGCATTCCTGAATGTTCAAAAAGGTGATGCCATTGCGGTAAAAACGCCGGCTTATTTCGACCGCGTGGAAATTTTAAATCAGCAGGGAGGAGAGATTACTGTTGCGTCTATTGATGACGGAAATATAGTCGCAGAAATCAAGTCCTCAGCAAATACACCTCCGCAATTTAAAGGAACAATCGAGAATATGAAAGCTGGCCGTTTCGATGTTCTGTACAATAAGGACCGTACTTGTGCAGGGGAAGGATGCGAGAAACTTCTCCATCACTGGTCTTCCAATAAATTTCAAAGAGATCCTTCTTATTTCCAAAAGCCGCGGGATCATTTTGCTACCTGCACTTTTGGAAAAGACTGTGAAGAGATATTTGCGGAAAACTTCGGCCGAATCGTCCCTCCCAGAGATCTTTCAAAAAAGATTTCCACCACCATTATCGTCGCCGGCGACAATTCCTATACACCGCAGAGCATGAGCCGGTATTGCCAGCAGGAAGGATGTTATATCATCAACAGTCGGGATGTTCCGCCGACTACAGCAAGTTCACGATTAGTAGTGACGGGACACCATTTCGAAGGAACAGATCATGTCTGGCGTGATCCGCCGACAGTCTCCGGAAGGCATAGACCCATTGATAAACTCTATTTCGCCTCAGTTGAAGGCGGTTCACCGTTCGATGCGCTGCCGCAGGGAAATGTTGAGCATATTTCCTTCAGTTCCTGTAACACTGCGCTCGAAGCGGATTATGAAGGATTCAAAAATTTACGAAGGTCGTATCAGCATCTTCAAAGCATCCAGGGCTGGGATGGGAAAGCGCCGCTCTACGAAAGAATAAATACCTTCGCCGTAACTGAACAAGAACAGAAACAGGAAGCGGTCGGCAACAAGAAATTCTCCCGGGGAGAGCGCGCCTGGTACATCAAACAGCCTGATGGGAGCTGGATACAAACAAATGGAAGAGACCAGCCGGAACTGATAGTTTCCTCGGAAGGAAAAACTACACGAGAACTTGGAGATATTTACTATGACGATATTACCTAAAGAAGATAATGGGGGGAACGCATGCAAAAAAAAGAATCTTACTGGTTGGTTGCAACGCTTGCTGTTATATTCATAAGCCTGCTGCTTCTTTCCTGCAAACCAGAAAAAACGATCAAAGAAGAAAATGAAACTCTCCAACTCATCAACAAAACCCTTCCTGCAGGTTTATGCCAACCTCACTGGGAATGCGCTGATGATGATTACAGGAGACACCAACTGGAAAATTGCACCTGGTTAAAACCAGAAAAGTGTGAAAGGGGTTGTTTCGATGGAACCTGCAGAGCTGCTCCCACTTGTGCAGTTGGCTTTAAATGCATTGATGAAAAAAGAAGAGCATACCAAAAAGAAGATTGTTCATACCTCAATAAGATTCCCTGCGAGTGGGGCTGTGAAGAAGGGAAATGCAAAGAGAAACCAGCTAACGCCACTGCTGCCAATGAAACTGCTGCATATGTTCCTGTGCCAACTGCGCCAACAACATCCTACGCAGTAGAAAATGAAGAAGGTCAAGTTGAGGAAGAAGACAAAATTATATATTCCTTAAAATTAGGAGAACAGCAGGAGATTGAAATTTCCGGAACAAAACATAATGTCAGCATTTATAATCTGGAAGCCGGCCGGGTCATTCTTAAAGTTGATGGAATAAAGAGCGAGTGGATTGAGCAGGACGGCAATTTTACCTACGGCAATATCGGCGCAACCTTCCATGTCCAGGCAGTATTATTCCAGACTTATGGGACGAAGGCTGTTGATTTTACTGTAAGTTAGTTTTATAAACAAACCGCTTCTGGTCTTACCCATGAATAAGAAAATTATATTCCTCATACTTCTATTTTTTATGAGCGGCTGTTCCATGCCCGCTGCTGAAGTAGACCCCTTGGCGCAAGATGCAGGAACCATTGACGTTTATTTCTGCCCGCAGGAGAAGTGCGAAGAAATGTTAGTTTCTCTTTTGGAGTCTGCGCAAAGTTCCATCCATTGCGCCCTGTTTGATATCGGTTTGAGCTCAGTGCAGCAGACCTTGCTCCAAAAAAGCAGGGAGATGGAAGTTTTAGTAGTAACTGACAATGACTATCTTAAGAAATTTAACCACCCTTTTGTCAAAGCCGATAGCTGGGGTTTGATGCACGATAAATTTTGTGTTATAGATGAAAAAAAAGTATCTACCGGCTCCATGAATCCTACTGAAAATGATGCGCATAAGAACAACAACAATCTTCTTATCATTGATTCTTCCGTCATAGCCTGGAATTATGAAGATGAATTCCAGGAGATGTGGCAGGGAAATTTTAAGAAAGGAAACCTGGTACAAAATCCCCGTATTAACCTTAGCGGCACTAGAGTAGAGACCTATTTCTGTCCGGAAGATTCTTGCGCAGAACAGGTCCGTGAAGAATTGAAGAAAGCAGAAAAATCAATTTACTTCATGACCTTCTCGTTTACCCATGAAGGGATTGCCAATGTTTTATTGCTGAAGAATCTTGAGGGTATTGAAGTGAAAGGGGCAATGGAAGTGCGGCAGATTTCAAAATATTCACAATATAATAGATTGAAGCAGAATGGCATTGATGTCCGCCGGGATGGAAATAAAAACAATCTTCATCATAAAGTGTTTATGATCGATGAGAAAACGGTTATTACTGGTTCCTTTAATCCAACTGCTAACGGGGATCAACGGAATGATGAGAACCTGATTATTATTGAAGATGACCAGATTGCCCAGAAGTTTGTGGGAGAGTTTTGGAAGGTATATGGGGAAGCAGTGATTGAATGATTTATATGTGCAATATTCTGAAATCTGATTGGAAGGATGGCCATTACGTCGTAGCAATAGGATACGATAAAGAGCGAATTTATCTTGAAGACCCCTCCACCATTTTAAGATCCTACATCTCTTATCAAGATTTAGAAGAGCGTTGGCACGATACAGATAAAGCGAGGAAGTATATTAAAACTGGTATCGTTTCTGGTCCTAAAAAAGATTTTTCTTCGGTTCTAAAAACACATGTATCTTATCAAGAACAGGAAGAACGTTGGCATAATATTGACAGCACTGGGAAAAAGCATCTTAAGACCGGAATTATTATTTCTGGGTCAAAGAAGAAAGCAGTTACTTAAGTTAAGATTTTTTAAGACCAAGTTCTGCTTCTAACAAACTTGCATACGAAGTGAAAGAATCATCCAAGGTGACAATTTGTATTGGTTGTCTCATATAATGGATCTCCCCAACCTTCATAAATTTTGATTGATTATAGAAACCAACCCTGTCTGGGAGGAAGAGATGTCTACTCTCTGGACAAGATACATCTATTAAATCTGCCATACTTAACTCATACATTATAACTTTAAATCCACCGTCTCCTATTTTTGCCAGGATTCGGTTAATAAGATCATCATTTTCTCTCCATTGCTTGGTTGGTAGCATATATCTATTTGAAGAAATTCTTTGTTCTTAAATCTTTCTACCTAAACTCACTAACCAAAGTTATCTAAAATATCATGCGCATTGCTAGCGGA
>CAYJVI010000059.1:0-7108 GCA_964373595.1 uncultured Methanosarcinales archaeon
CCCTTCTCCGGGCTCCCGCTCTCACGGCCCGCACTGATCAAAGGCTTGGTAGTCCATTACACTACCAACTACCTAATCAGCCGCCAACTCATCCTTAGGCGTTGCCTTTCAGCAAAAGAACATTCCAGTATCTCTTACCTATCCGGTTTTAACCTCAGTTTCCCAAGGGTATTCCAGACCTAAGGGCAGATTATTGACGTGTTACTGAGCATTCAGCCTGTGCCTCCGAAGAGGCCCTCTGACTTGCATGGCTTAGTCGGACTCCCATAGCAGCAATCTCCCGCAGGATCAACGGGAATTAAAACTATCCTTATTATCGATCGCAAGAATTGTCACAATTGTTACTAATGGGATCACCTCGTTCACACTCAATATTAATTGAGCATACATGTGGAATAATCTTGGGGAAGGAAGTTGTTTATAAATGTTTCTGTTAAGGGGAATTTAGTTGGTAAAAAGCAGAATGATACAAAAGTTATGGCCTAAGTTTTGCAGATGACTAAGATAATATTAATACAATATCTGAAATAAATTTATAAAGTTGAAAATCTCAAAATAAAGTATGGAGCTGATGGTGATAGTATTACGTTTTGGGATTACTTTTATTCTCTCCTTACTTTTTGGGCTGGAACGGCAATACTCTCACAAGCCCATTGGTTTTGGAACATATACCTTCGTCGCTATTGGCTCTTGTAGTCTGGCAGTCATTGCCGTCGCTTTAGGGTTTGAACATTCAATTCCGCTCTTATCAGCAATAGTGACCGGTATCGGATTTCTCGGTGCCGGAGCTTTGATAAAAACCAATGATAAAATATTTGGGTTTACCTCCGCAGCCAGCATCTGGGCCTTCGCCATTTTTGGGCTGATTGTCGGAATAGGAGAATATGTTATAGGCGTAATGTTGTATTTCGTGGTATGGACTGTCGTTATCATCGATAGACTGTTAGAGCGATACGGTATCGGTTCCTATCAGAAAAAATTAACCATTCAAACCAACAAAATAGTAAATATAAAAGAAGTAATTGCGGTGTCAGGAATCCGTAAATACAGATTATTAGACATAGATATTGATAAAGCTCATAAGAAAATGACTTTCCATCTCTATGTCGAAGGAAAGAAAGAAGATATCAATACCATTCCTGACAAAATAATAAATCAGGATTGGTTTGAAGATGTCAAGATAGAGTAAGAGATAATATGACTAAAAAAATTTCAGAACAATGCATTAAAGATCTTGAAGCAACCTTACAAGAAGAACTGTTCACTGATTTAGTTGGGGAAAAACCAACAGAGGTGTACAACAAGGTACAAGCAGGAACGCTTCAAAATGATATTTCTGAATGTATTTACTATCTAAATGAAGTGGTATAACGCCTTCGCGGAGCATACAATGAAGAGGGGATCAGGAATTGGTTTTATCATGAAAGAGCGCAGTTAGGAAAAAATAGCCCATTACGGTACCTAAGCACATCATGGAATCCTGAAGATGAAAACGCAAAAAAAGTGTTGGAATTGGCAAAATCACTAAAATGGTGAGAAAATTTAATTTAAAAGGCCAGTAAAATTATTTGCGATAAACTTCATTTATTTTTTTCATATTGTTGCTTTTGTAAGAGCCCTAGGCTTCTCCAACAGCATCTTCGTAAAGACGATAAACATGTTTCTTGCAAAAATTGATTACGTCTTGATTTTTCGTGTCAATTGCTTTTAACAGAACTTTTTCTAAACGACTTGCTTCATGTCCAGCATGTATTTCTTAAAACATTCCCATTTACAAAAAACCTCAAAAAAATTACGCCGCCTGAATCTTTCGAGAACGCTTACGCTTCTTCATCTTCTTGCGCTGCCACTTCCAGCGCATCTGTCCTTTCTTTTTCCAGCGTCGCGAGCTTCTCTTCATGTTCTATCAAGAAAATTCCAGCCTTTTTATAAATGTTTTCTTTTACGAATAGCGTTCCCGTCTGCTTACCAGTACATACGCAACCAGCAACAATGCTGTCAACAGCACCAATCCAAACAAAACATATTCTTTGGGATTGATGTCATCAGGGATTATAGCGCTAAATAATCCAGTAATCAAACTTCCAAATCCTCCGCTCTGGCTGGCAGTGATAGCAAAATAGGAGAAATGGTTTACTTCTGATTCATACGTTAAACTGGTTGCATCTTCAGAAACTAAAGAAGTATCCAATTCAGCCCACCGATTATCTTCATACGTCTGCAAGGCTACAGATCCTTTGGAATAATTGTGAGCATTCAGCCACTCTGCCGGAACAGTAAAAGTTACCGTCGCAGTATCTACTTCCTGTGGTTCAAGATCAGCAGTTATCTCCAGGAACATGTAAACATCGTCAAGCGCCGCAACTCCTTCCGGCAACGCTGAAAGAGGATTAACAGTAACTGTCACTTCTTTATCAACAGCTGCGGATATTTTAATCTTGGTGACCGGCATTCCAGCGGCAGAGAAAGTAACTTCTCCAGGCTGGCCATTGAAAAGATGTATCGTCTGTGAAAAGAGATTTTGCTGCTGTTCAGGCGCTGCTTCTTGGTTAACTTCATCAGGAAATCCTTCAAGAGCTAATCCCTCTCCTGCTTCTCCATCACCTTCTTCACCATCTGTTTTTGAATCTGAACTTCCGCCGCCAGATGAAGAGTCAGACGCAGAGCTGGAAGCACTGCTGGGATCATCGGAATCTTCATCAGAACTATCAGAGGATTCTTCCTCAACTTCAGTAGTAAAGCTCAATGTTGCTGAAGTGTTGCAATTGCCAGCATTATCGCAGGAGGCAACTGCATAATAATATGTCGTGGAAGCATTTAGATTGCTTAGCGTCATACTGTGCGAGGTGGCATCATCATCGGCTGCTTTTACTGTTCCCAAGGCCTGGGAAGCGCCATACTGAACCGATGTATTTGAAATTTCATTGGTATTCCAGTTGGCTTCCGCGGAATTTTCATCGACATCAGAAACCCCGATGCTACTGAGTATCGGCTTAGTCAGGTCAATAGTAAAGCTGTTGTTTGCAGAAGCGAATGCAGCATTGCCAGCGTCATCAACAGCTAAGCAGTTCCAACGGTGATTTCCTTCCGGAACAACTCCAACAAAGGTTGCTGAAGGTGCATTGGTAAGCTGCTTGCTTTCCTTGGCGCGCCAACCGCCATTCCAGCTGCCATATAAAGTGATGTTAGATTGATTATTATCTCCGTCGACAGAACAGTTGAACAACACCGTGCTGTCAGAGGAAAGATAGCCATTGAGTGGACTATGCAAAGTTACGGTTTGATTCACAACTATTGTTTGGTTGGTTGTTTCGTTTGCGGTTTGATTGGAGCTCTGTCCGGCAACCGCCATGGTAAGGAAATATTGCGGGGAATTACCAGCATTACCAAGAGTGTCTGCACAAGAAATCATCCAAGTATAATCACCGTCGAGCAATGTTTTATTGAACAGCTGCGCTTCCGATTCGATAATGGCAGGAGCGGTAGCAGTATCATTGACAGTGCTATTAAGATACAGGCTGCAGCTGGCGACAGAACTCCATGCATCAGTAACAGTGTACCTAAAAGCTACTGCGCTGCTGGAATTTTCCCTTTTACTTTCCTCAGGACTTAGGAGCGCAACAACCGGCCCGCTTTTGTCCAGGTTGAAGGAAACAGAAGAACTCCGATTGACATTTCCGAATGAATCATTAGCCCAGGCGGCAACGGTATGGCTTCCTTCAGCCAGCGCAGAGAGATTAAGCGAAGCACTCCAAATCCCTTCAGAACCAGAAGCTGGCAATACTAAGGAACTGTTTCCATCAGTAACGTTGAAAAGCACCGAACTTATTGACGAGTGCGCATCAGCAGCGGCTGCACGGAAAATATAAACACCACCGCTGAAATTCGCTCCTTCCGCGGGAGCCTGCATCATCACACTCGGCGGAACATTATCGACTACAAAGCTGTTCAATACGCTTGCGCCACTCATGCCGGCAGCATCAAGGCCATAAACACGATACCGGTGCACTCCTTTTTCTAATCCGGTAAGATTGCTGGTAAATTGGGTGCTGCCTCCATTAATAGCACTCATAGTAATATTAACCATGCTGCCATTAGGGTAGCTCCATTCCAGCACTGCAGACAATAAATCAACATCCGAGGTAACTATAATATCTACCAAAATATCTACCAAAGTAGCATTTAGCACAGAACCGTTAGCAGGAGCGTTCGTAAACATAAGAACCGGCTGCAGCAGAGCAAGAACATCAACACGCGCATAATTTTGTCCAGTAGAATCGTCATACACCAGCTTCCCGCTGGAAATGATCTTTTGTTCCACTTGTTCTGATGTTGGCGCTTTGTTATAGGCAAGCTTCCAGTACTGTTTCATCACCGCAACTGCGCCGGCAACATGGGGCGCGGCCATAGAGGTGCCTGATAAAACTGTAGTTCCCCCACTCATCTTCAACGACGTAATTGACGAACCGGGAGCAGCAACAGTATCGGTAAAAAAAGAATGGCGGGAGGCATAACTAGCCATGACATCCGACTTAGTAGTAGCGGTAACCCGGGTAGAATTCTGGAGACATGCCGGCCCGGCGATGCCGCCGCTTCCACTATTGCCAGTAGCAGCAACCACGGTTATGCCTTTGCTTACAGCATCATTAACGACTAACGCATACGGAGCAAAATCTGGTTCCATATCACAATAGGAACTGTATTTGCCGCCGCCAAGGCTGATGCTGATAACTGAAATATTATATGCAGCCGCATTATTGGTGCACCACTCAAATCCTGCCAGAACATCGTCATCCTGACAGGAGCCGGCGGAATTGCAGACTTTGACCGCAGCAAGTTTTGCCTTTGGCGCAACACCTTGGTAGGTTGCATCTGCAGAAGCGACAATTCCTGCCACGTGCGTCCCATGTCCCTGATCATCCATCGGATCAGAATCGTTGTTATAAAAATCGTATCCGGCAATGACTGTATTTCCAAAACTGCCACCGAGTGCAGAATGATTGTAATCAACACCGGTATCAATGATACACACGGTCTGGCCTTCCCCCGTGAGATTATAACCTCCAGCAGAAACTTTCCCGGCATCATCGGCATTAATCAATGGCACAGAATCAGAAAGAAAAATGTGTCTGATATTGTTAACAACAACACTTTCGACTCGAGGATTCCGCCGTAATTTTGCCAAGCCTTCCTCGGTCACTTCCCCGGCAAAAGCATTAATAGTTTCATACCGGCGCTGCAGCTCAAATTCTTTCTCTTCAGTAAAAAGGCCCAGCACAACTTGCTTTTCTTCCAGATTAAGCTCTTCTAAAACTGTTTCCTGCTTTTCCTGGATGGCTTCTTTTTTTTCTTCTTCATTACGGGAAATTGTTTTTAGGTCATTTTCCAAAAGAACGATAACTGACACCTCTTCATTTCCATTCTCGAAAGCAGCCTCAACCTCGCTGCTTACATCAACATCAGCGGCAAGAGCTCCGGTAATTCCGGTGAAATCTAAGGATAGAAGAGACATGGCTAAAAAAATAACAATAAGCGCGGCAATCTTCAGTCTCTTTTTTAGTATCTGGTCCATCTTACACCTGCATCCCCCGTGGTTGCCGTACCATTACTGAACCTAATCCTTCTCCTATCTTAAAGGAAAAATCAGAAAAAACACCAGTAAGCAAATCAAAAAATCCCGGCTGGTGCTGGTACAAAACATATTCTACTTTCCCCAAACCATATTTTTGTTTTATGTATTCTTCGGAAGCAGTTTTATCTCCGAGAGCATCAACCAACCCTAATTCTAATGCTTCTACGCCGAGATAGAATTCTCCCGTCGCTAATGCCTTCACTTCAGCAACATCTAAATTTCTATTTGCAGCAACTTCCTCAATGAAGAAGGCATGTATTTTATCCAGCTTTTGCTGCAAAATGGTCCGTTCCTGATCAGTTAATTTCTTGAACGGAGTTCCCATATCTTTGTGCTCGCCGGCAATTAATTGTTCATAGCCTACACCGTACTCCTCCATCAGGCCACTGAATTCCAGATAGGAAGAAAGAACCCCGATACTTCCGGTGATAGACATCCTGTTAGCAATAATGTAATCTGCGGCAGAAGCGATCCAATACCCTCCAGACGCTCCGACTTCCCGAATCAAGGCAACTACTGGTTTTTTGGATTTTTTTACTGCGGAAGCAATTTCATCGGATGCCACTGCTGAACCGCCAGGAGAATTGATTTCCAACAGGAGAACTTTTACCTGCGGATTTTTTTCTGCCTGCTCAATGAAATCAACAACATCCTGAGAAGACACCGCAGTTACGCCAAACTCTGCGCCGCCATTGGCGGTAATAAGCCCTTCGATAGGAATTAAAGCGACATTGCCTAAATCCGGCCCGTCAAACAAGGAGAAGACTACTGGAATAATAACAAAAAGCACCAACAGAACCGAACTGATGGTTATGAGAACTATCTTTACTCTGCTTCCATCCACCTTCTTTTTCATACTAATCTGGGATGAAAGAAATAGGGTTTATAAAGTTTTTTGTGGGGGAGGGCTTCAAAAATCCTATTGGAAATATTTTAATTCATGTAGAAAAGTAGCGGGGGAAAGACTTTCAATCTAAGGAGTGTCTCTCCCGAAGATTTTGAATTCGAAGACAAAGAGTAGACTCTAAGCCTCTTTCGACCTCCGGGTTATGAGCCTTCCACACCCATTACCTTTGTTAATGGATTCGGCGGGCACTCCTAACTGCCCTACCCCGCTATGTAAGAATGAAACTAGGCTTGCTTTAAAAAGATTTAGTTTTAATTATAAAAAAGAAGAAAAATGTATCCTCACAAAGCTTTTGCCAACTGCTCCAACTTAGCAATCAACTCATCCGCAGTATCGGGATCAATTCTCGTCGTCGCATCCCGCTTTGCCTCTTTCTTGTACACGGCAATGAGATTAATAACATCGCGGAGTATTTCTGCCGCCTTAACTACTCCCCCATTTCTTTTTACTTTTTTAGAAGCAGCTTTTCGCGTAGATGCACGTTTAGAATGTTTAGTGCGCTTTTTCATGGTAACACCTCTTGATTATGGAAGCAATTAAGATAAGAATTTAAGGTTTTCGATGGAATG
>CAYJVI010000060.1:0-7020 GCA_964373595.1 uncultured Methanosarcinales archaeon
GGGCAAAACGGAACGTTTTGACCGTCGCACCGCCACCAATGGCGCAGTTATCAAGGAAATAAATAAAAAAACGAAAAAATAATCAGATATCACAGTATAAAAAAATGGGCCCACCCGGACTTTCGAACCAAATGATTGGCATTCGAACCGGGGATCTCCTCGATACAGAAAACGCCAGCATTTTGCGACAAACACTTTTGCGTTTGCGTCAACGAGATGTCATCTGCGGCGCATCATGCGCGTAGCCGCTAGACCATGAGCCCTTCCATGAAGGAAAGACTTATATCCTTTTATAAACTTTATTCCTGAATGGTCAATCATCATCAATTCTGGTGGCGATTTTTTCCTAAAAAAGAATTGACTCAGATTTACATCGCCAATGCTCTTAGGTCGTTTTCCATTTCAGTGTTAGGAATATTCATACCTCTCTATCTCTACGCTGAGCTGGGGTATTCCAGGGAGGAGACTCTCTTATTTTTTATATTTTATTCGGTAGTGTTTGCAGTTATGACTCCGGCAGCGGCATAGCGATCATACCGATAAGCGGGTAATCATTCGCTGGGCAACTATTTCTGAAACCGCAGTTTGGTTTTTCCGCGCTATAGTACAGACCACAACCCAGGTATTTGGAGTAAGTGTCCTAGCAGCTTTAGTCACTGGTATCCGTGAATCTCCTCTCGGCGCTTTGGAGTATGATAAGGCTCAGGGAGAAATTGCGGCCTATTTTGTGAATCGGGAAGTGTTTATCTGCCTGGGGAGGGTTTTAATGCTGGCCTTCGTGCTCATGGCCGATAGTTTATCCTCCGGGCTGGTGTTCCAGAGCGTGGCCAATCTTGCTGCCTTGTTGTTTTAACCATGGTTTATTCAATGTCGGCAGGTAAGTTTATAAATCGAAAGAGATTAATTTTAGATATAACTATCTGCTATTTATGAGGTGTTGAAAATGAAAAAATATCTTATGTTTTTAGCTCTGTTGATGCTTTTGCCTCTTGTTTTTGCGCAAGAGAGTGTTACTGAAGATCCAGGAGTTACTCCTGATTCTTTCTTATGGGGAGTTGACCGCGCCTTGGAACAAATATCATTGTTATTAGCAGCCAATCCGGAAGCGAAAGCAGTCAAGGGATTAGAAATTGCGCAAGAGCGATTATTGGAAGTGAAAGCTATGGCCGAAGAAAGGAATCTTCCGGCCTTGGAGAAAGCGCAAAAAGCGCACCATAAAGTTCTTCTCAGGGTTAAAGAGAACGTGCAGTTATTAGATGACGAAGATCCGGAAGCCTTGCTCGAAAAAGAACTGGAACTAGATAAAAAGTTGCTTGCACATCAAGAACAGGTTGCTGAGGTAGAAGCAAAATTAAAAGTTAAAATAAAGGTCGAAGGAGCACTGTCTGCGGAACAGCAGGCAAAGTTAGATGAATTCTTAGCTTCATTAGGCGAAAGCGCCGAAGAAGTAGAAGTGGAAATAAAAAATAAAAAAGATAAAACGAAGATAAGAATTAAGGAAAAAACCGGAAAGAGCGAGGAAGAAATTGAAGACGAAGTAGAAAAATTAGAGCGGGAGAAAGGTCTTCTTGAGGAAAAAATAAAAGTCCGCGCAGAAACTTTCGAAGGTAAATCTTCAGTCAAAGTAGAGCTGAAATTCGATACTTCCACCACTGATAAAGAAGCGCTTTTAGCCGAAATCGCGGAAAAGTTCAGTTTGGATGCTGACTTGGCTGCTTCGCTCCTGAAAGTGGAAGAGGAAGAAGACCAGGAAGAAGCTGAAGCAGAAGAACGGCTGCGGGTGAAGGTAAAAATTGACGAACAAGGTTCGGACGTAACCGTAAAATTGCGGTTCTCTGTAGATTCAGCAGATACTGCTGAGATAGTTAACGCTATTGTGGAAAAGACACAGCTCACTGCCCAGCAAGTTGAAGGCGTATGGAAGGTAAAAGAAGAGAAACCAGAGGAAGAAAAGGAACTAGAAATAGAAGTAGAGATTGAAGAAGGAGAAGCCGAAGTTAAGGTGAAGACTGACGGCAGCGAAATGGAATTTGTGCTGCAGGAAACTGACCGCGAGAAAATGGTGCAGGAAATTGCTGTGCGCTTGGGGATCTCTGTCGATGAAGTGTTGAAGTATGTGTCCTTTGAGGAAGAAAATGAAGATAAAGATGATGGAGACGTAGGCGATAAAGATGAAGGGAATGTAAATGATAAGAGCGGCAAAAAAAATCTTCGTGGAGAGGCCATAAAAGGAAGTAATTCCGATAGTGGCAAGAGTGATTCTAAAAAAGGAGACGATGATTAGGATGACGACTCTGACGATTCAGACTCGAATGGAGATTCTGGTGGCTCAGGTTCTAGTGGCTCCGGCAGCGGCTCTGGGGGTAGCGGTGGAGGAAATGGCGGCAACGGCGGGGATAATGGAGGAGATGATTAAGTACTTCCTGGCGCTTCCGGTGGCAGGATTATGGCGGTAGAGCTTCTCTCTAAAGATCCGGCATATGCAAATGATCCTACCTACAGGTCTGATCTGCTAAAGGAATTTGGTTTTGAAGAAGAGGAAGCGGAAATTATTTCCGGGGAGTATCAAAAGAGCGGGTTTCCAAAATCATTAAAGTATTGCCGGCTGTCATGGGAAGTATATGATCTGGGTTTGGAGGAACCATATTTCTGGATTTTAGATTATTTGAAGGATGGGTTCCCTATCATTGAAAAAGTGGAAGATTCTTTTGCTGCCGCGGAAAATTCCGCCTTCTTCGGCGTAACCCAGCAGCGTTTGGGAGCGCAGCAGGACAAGATTTCGCAGTTCTTAGCCGCGACGGGAAAAATGATCAAGGAGTTGTTCCAGATGGTGCGGGAGCTGCGCATTATTGATGAGCGTCTGACATATTATGATGAGGCTGAAGCACAGTTACACAAGGAAGTGAAGCTGCGAAGTAAGAGCGCAGAAATAACTCTTAAAGGATTGTTCGTGGATTTAGTGCAGGGCGGAGGGAAAAGCGCCGCTTCCGTGTATGGAATGGCCAGAGAGTTGGAGTTTGTCACTTTACCGGATTTGTTTTTTGACGCGCCTCCGTTTAAGGATGAAAAGGAATTGGATCAGCACATCAAGTCCCTGGAAGCAAATTTCAACAAGAATGTCCTGAGGGTCTTGCAGCGGCACCTTCGCCAGTTCATGGAATGGAAAAAGAGAACCCATCAGGAGCATCGCAGCAGGAAAAATTTCCAGTTGAAATATCTGAAACAGCATTTTGACATCATTAAAATGTATTTGACCTGGGTAAAACCATATCTGCGGCATGTGCGTTCGCTGTCGTTGAAGGAAAAAGGCATGAGTTCTGCAGAAATGGTTTCGGCGTTTGAAGGAAGCCTTCTGGATGTGGAAATTCTTGCCCGAAAACCGATCGGCAAAGCCCAGGCCTGCGTGTTAGCGACGTTTAATTATCGAACCCGGGCAGAGCTTAAAGTGCAGCAGGAAGGATATCAGCGCGGGCCGGTGCACATCGGCAAGATGGTAGTAACATTCAGGGCCTATGCCTGGAGCGATGAGCAGCTGCAGAATTACAAGAAATTGAAAGAGAAAGAGCTGTTTGATTTGCTTGGCGATGTTTCATCGTCGGTGCAGGCTTCCATGGAAGCGCTGGGGCAGGAACTGTATCAGTATCTGGAAGAAGCAGAAGGAAAAGTGAAAGAAGAAAAAGAAACCTCAAAAAAAGAAGAGCACAAGAAGACGTTTATGGAAATGTTCTTTGGAGATTTTTACACGTCGAAGAAGCTGAAGGAGAAGACGAAATCGAGCCGGGAATTGAAAAAAGAAAAAGCAGCCATGGGCGAGGCTCTTGGCAAAGCGGAAGGCCCGGCAAAATTCCATGCCTTTAATGCTTATCACTTGTTCAAGAAGGCGCATAAAATGGTGGCGTGGTAAAGTTTTTATAGTGACTTCTTTTTAGCGATGTTATGGCCCGCAATAAAAATTCCGAGAAGGAAATAGAAGAAGCGCAGAAGAAAGTTCGCGGCGAAGAACAGAAAAAAGAAAGTTCAGAAAAAAAGCAGGAAAAGAAAAGAGAGAAAGAAGAGAAAAAAGAAACGAAGGGCGTCGAAGAATCTTTTCTCGAAGAGGCGGAAGAAACAGAAATCCTGGCAAAAAAACCGCGTGAAATCATAGATCTAGAAGCCATAACAAGAAAAGAATCGCCTCTCCCGGCAGAAGCCAGTGATTCTGAATATGCAGCGCAATTAAGCCATCGTCCCATGCAGGAGATCTACAAGGAAATAAAAGACATCTATAAGATGGTGGAAGAGAAAGGGTATGTGAGTCCTGTCGAAGAGCGTAAAATAGAATATTTAAGTTCTGCGGTGGAGCGAAAATTAGAAGATGAAGCTGCCGGCTCGTACTCATTCACGGAAGAAGCAGCCAGAGCAGCCAGCATTACCAAGCAGTTGAGCGGTTCATTGATGGGAATGTATAGGGGAAAGAAAATGAGTGAATCGTATCAACGGTAATGTACCAAGAATAAATCTTATATACTTTACTTCTTTATCTCCGGTTATGGTCGAATTTGGAACTGGTTATAATATGCCTATGGATCGGGAATACGGCCAGCATGCTCATGGCCATGACCACAATCATGATTCTGCCAGCCCTTCCAATAATTCTACTAATGATGTGGGCGTTGGAATCAAAGATTTGGGAATGAGTATCGCCATGGGGCCGGTGCAGAACATCCCTGCAGTCGGAGCAAAGCTGCGGGCAGGTATGAAGACGCTGGAGATAGGTTTCATGGGCAGAGGAAAAGGATCCGGCCAGGCGCCTACTCCTGAGTATATCGGAAAAGCTCAGCGTAAAGCATTAGAGGAGATAGGGAAAGCCAATGAAGTGAATTTCACCACTCACTCTTCTTTCGGGATTACCGGATTGGCAGGGATGGATCAGCGGGGAAATTTTAACAAAGCGGCAAAAGAAGAGTCGCTCCACGAAATTAAAAGAGCCATAGAATTTGCCGGCGATGTCGCTCATGGCGGCCCGGTAGTGGTGCATACCGGGGAATTTCACCGCCCTCTTACCGGCGCAGGGTGGAATCAACAGGGGGAATTTATAAACAAATTTCAGATGCATGAGAAAGAACAAGAGCGGGAAACCTTTGGAGTGGTAGATATACGTGAGGGCAAATTGCTAGCAGAAGCGCACAAGAACAGAAAAGTTTCCCGTCCGGTATGGCTGACTGCTAAATCGGGACAGGAATACGAAGATGCAGACGGTAAAAAAAGAACGGCTAAGGAAGGAGAAACCGTGTACTTGGATTATTGGGATAAGCAAGTGCCTCGTCATATGCGGGTTCCTGTCTATGAAGAAGGTAAATTCTTAACCAAACAATATGGCTGGGATGAACTGAAGGAGCAGGCGAAAGAAATGGAAACGGAAGCTCAGGAAGATTGGAAAAAGTGGAAGAAAGGAAGCGCTGAAGAGAGAAAGAAAATAGAACAAAAATCAATGTGGGTGCGTTTTTTACGAGACGATGTCGATGAAGGAAAAATTAAAGTCCATCCCGAAGAGGCTTTTCTTATTGCCTCGCTGGAAACAAGCGCAGGAAACGCTCGCGGATGGGCATATAATTACACCAGTGATTTCCAGGAACATATTGAGACGGTCAGAAAGCTGCGGAAAGCATTGGATTTTTATCATAAGATAGAAGAGACTACCGATCCGGAAGAACGATGGAAACTTCAGCGGCAGGTAAGCGATACCCTGGGCGGATTAGTGCCTGCGGATGCCAAAATGCCCACGGAAATTATCAAACGGCATCTTGAAGCTGTGGAAGGGCGGATCAAACAAGCTCAGGAAGGAGCAGCAAGCCAATTTGCACAAGCAGAAGAATACATGGAAAATATTAAGTACGTGCAGAGCGCAGACACGTATGCATTGCAGGAATCGTATGATTCCTATGCGCAAGCAGGGATCAGCGCTATGAGGCAGTCAGAGAAAATGGAGCGCGAAGGAAAATTAAAGAAACCAATTACCATAGCTATGGAGAATCTATGGCCGGAACAGTATGGCTCGCATCCCGACGAGATGATCAATTTAGTCCTTAGTAGTAGAGAGAAAATGGCCAGGATTCTGCAGGAGAAATATAAAATATCAGAGAAGGAAGCGCGGCAGAAAGCAGAAGCCCACATCACTTCAACCATCGATACCGGGCATATCAATATGTGGAGAAAGCATTGGATTGGCGATAAAGACAAAACCATTGAGCAGAACGATAAAGAATTCAATGAGTGGGCCATTAAAAAAGTAGGAGAGATGGCTAAGAAAAAGGTTGTCGGGCACGTGCATTTGGATGACAATTATGGTTATAATGATGAGCACCTTGCTCCGGGAGAAGGAAATGCGCCCATCACTGAAATGATCAAGACGCTGAAAGAGAATGGATACAAAGGAGAGTTAATCGTCGAGCCCGGCGCAGATTTTACCACTGATGTTTCTGGATTTCACAGCGTGATGAAGACCTGGAAATTGTTTGGCAGCTCCGTCTATGGCGCGGGATCAGGCGGCAGTGTCCGCGGCCGGGGATGGGGCGATGCGCAGGGATATCTGGGCATGACTCAGCCGCCTTATTTTGTTTTCGGCGCTTACTCGCCGTCAGAAGACTGGACCTTATGGAGCGGGGTGCCGCTGGAGTAGGGTTATCAAAGTCATGGTCTGGTGTGAAATCTAGGCAATAAAAGTTTATAATCTGCACTTAAAGTCCAGCAATAATGGTTGCATACGAAGAGCTAACAGCAATTCTCTTTTACATTCTCCCCGGCTATATCATCTTGTATATCGTAGACGTATTCACAAACTATCTGCATGAAAAAGATATATTTGAACGTGTTATACATTATATCCTCTTCAGCTTAGTTGCTTATACCTTTGGCTTCTTCACATTATTTACTTCAAAATTATTTTTCGGACAATTGAGTATGCTCCCTTTTGATATTAACCAGTTTATTGCTTTTAATAAGGCAAGCTTAATAATACTGGCTTTTGCGTATAGTTTACCT
>CAYJVI010000061.1:0-7014 GCA_964373595.1 uncultured Methanosarcinales archaeon
TTTTCTCCTTCAATATGTTTCATATATTTGTGGAAGAGTTCTTCTTCAGTTTTCTTCTTGGGCAGTTTCAAGCCTGCTTTAATCATTGCCTGGGCTGCGGAATCGCTGGCTTTCCTCTTCATTTTCCAGAAGTCTAACAGCGTATTGTCCAGATCAAATAAAACTGCCTTGAGTATAGCGGAAGGATAATTCTGGGGTTTTTAAAAGTTGGGAGTTGTTTTTCTATAACTGATTCAAGTACTTACCAGCATCATCAGTCTCACGAGCAACCACTGGTCTCCCCTAACCTTTTAGGCAACGCTAAAAGGTTAATCAAAATTCTGTCAAGTGAAACTTTCATTTCATTCCAGTCTCACGAACACCCACTCGTCTCACCGCAAACTTCACAGAGCATACAAGTTCCATTTCTGCGCATCTGGGAAGCTCCACAAGATTGGCAGCCTTCTTTCTTTTCCTCAACAGTCGTTTCTGTTGATTCAGCAACCTCAAGAGTTTCCTCGCTTTCTTCAAATTCCTGTAAGAACAATCGAAGTTCCGAAATCAGCGGATGTCCTTTCACATTCAGGCTCTTCTCGGCGATCATGGAAGGAGTAAATCCATTCTGCAATCCTAGGTTGACCAGATTCAACACTGCGCCCATCATAGTTTCCTGCACCGGAGAAAGTCCATTAAAGGAATATGATACTTCTGAAACCTTCCCTTCATGCAGCATTACCGATAAGGTTAACATTTGTCCGCCGACTTTTATTTTCTTTCTGATTATTTCCTTAGTTACTGCTGGGGCTTCCGATTTTGTCTCTTCCAGCATTTTCTTTAATTCCGGATGCTGTTCCAAAGTTGCATTCAAGGGCTGCGATAATTTTGAACCATCTCTATACAAGGCCACTGCTTTGATCATCATGGTCCAGGCGTCATAGTAGGCTTTCTTGATCTGCTCGACGGTCCATTCTGGAGGCATATTGATGGTCTTAGAAATTGCGCCGGAGATAAATGGCTGCACCGCTGCTAGCATTTTCAAATGTCCGTAAGGATGGATGTAGCGCTTTCCCTTGATTCCGCATTTATTGGCGCAGTCAAATACTTCATAATCTTCTACTCGTAAATGCGGCGCTCCTTCCAGAGTCATGGTTCCGCAGATGTATTCGTTAGCCAACGCGATTTCAGTTTCAGAAAATCCTAAGGCGGCCAATAAATCTCCGGTCTTACCATTCATCAGCTCGCTATGCAATTCTTCGCCGATAGTCCATTTGTTGAAAATATGACGGATGTCCATGGCGTTGCGCAGTCCTTTCTCGACGGCTTCGAGAGCTTTAGAAGTAAATCCTTTGCGCAGTAATGATTCTATATTGATGGCTGGGCTTCCTTCTAATGTTCCGTACCCCAGACAGTAGGTAACAATTTCTTTTATCTGTTGCTGAGTATATCCTAGCTTGTATAGTGCTTTAGGAACAGATTGATTGACGATCTTGAAGAATCCTCCGCCCGCTAATTTTTTATATTTTACTAATGCATAATCAGGTTCAACTCCAGTAGTATCGCAATCCATGACTAATCCTATGGTATTGTGGCTTATGAAGCCGCTAGCTAAGTAGGTCACGTTTTCTGGAACGGATAAGTCGTAGGTACTTTCAATGCCTCCGTCTTCATTACTTTCAATAGTATCATAGAAAAACTGGAGCGCTTGCAACAATTGTGGATTCTGTGTTCTCTGATACAATACTTCAGCTACTTGCCTGGTGACTGCCTGTTGTTTCTTCACAGACATAAGAACTGCATTTTTATATTCTCCTGAAGCGCTTACCAGCTGACTTACTATCTCAGTAGGGATATAAATCAAATCTTTCTTAGTTCCTTGAAAGGTAGTGGAGAGCACTATTTTACTCATCTTTCTGCTGCTCATGAACCCTATTTCTCTTCTGAATCTGTCGTTATATGATGAATTCCGTACGCGGAGACAATAAATTTCCGACTGTCCCCAACCAGAAATATCTATTTTAGTGGTACTAGGAAAACCTAACGCGAGCAGTAAAGATTTCACTTCCAGGCTAAATTCTTTACTTGCGCTAGTCCAGGCAGGGCTACCGCTTGTTACCGTACCATCAGCTTCAAACAGACCTCGGAGGAAAGCAGTATAGACTTCTTGGTTGTTTGAGTACAATATTGTATCGGGAATATATGGCTGATATCCTTTCCCGCTGTGCTGAGGTGATGGCTTTAATTTTGCGAATCCGGTTGCTTCCCACCATACGGCTAAGGGAACTGAATGCACGGCCACTTCCATATATCCTTCCTGAGGCGTTACTTTACATTCTAAATTGAATAATTCCTTTACAATACTGGAAATTCGCTCCACTACATCATCATCTCCATTGGTTACACAAAAGCGAAGACCTTTGCTATGCAAGCTTCCATCGCCCATGAAATAACCTACCAACTCTGCTAAAAGCGGATTCATTTCCGTCGGAACTTCTGTTTCATAATCAGCATTCCAGTGCATTTCCGGCAATGGCGGTAAAAGTACTGTTTGCGGATTTCCAAATACCATCTTCATGGACAAAGGCACACGGTCTCCCGGTTTAAGCTCCCCTAAATTTCTCCATTCAAAACTTCCTTCTTCCGTCACAATTTTTATTCTATGGTTCGGAGTCCCCTGGATTTCATAGCCTGCAGCAGTAGTAATCTTCCTCGTCTGGGCTGGTCCATTGATATAGAATTTTGTTGCAGTTCTGGGACCTTCGTCGGTAAGAACTTTAAATGAAGCTTCTTGCCATTGATTTCCTTTGACATTGCCTAAACTTCGTAAACGCACGAGGCCTCTTTCTGTTGCGACCAGTGAACTACCTACTAAACAGCCGGTCGGAGCGATCACACTGACCTGTGCATTTCTATACCCGTACTGTTTTCCACATTCCAGAGCTTTATCCCAAGAATCGTGCGCAGCTTCTAATAACCCAGAAGGGCAAAGTTCCTGATTGATTCCATGCGGTTTGATCTGTAATCCTTCATAACCGTCCAAGTCGTACGCAGCTCGTCGATGGTTTCGCATCACGCGGAGCATGGATTCCTTGTTTTCCGGATAACGTTCAAATGGTTCAAGCACAGATGCCAGTTCTGCGGACACAGCATAACTATCGCCAGTCATGATGGCGGCCATAGCTCCTGCAATCGCACGAGCTTGATCACTATCATAGGGAATGCCCTGCAACATTAACAAAGTCCCGATGTTAGCATATCCTAATCCCAGAGTGCGATATTCGAAACTTTTTCTGGCAATTTCTTCTGAAGGGAAATGCGCCATAAGCACGGAAATTTCCAGCGCAACAGTCCACAGACGTACGGCATGCCGATAACCGGCGACATCAAACTCTTCTTTTCCTTCGTCGTAAAATTTAATCAGGTTAATAGAAGCTAAATTACAGGCAGTGTCGTCTAAAAAGACATACTCACTGCATGGATTAGTTGCTCTCAGTCTTCCCCCGGCTGGACAAGTATGCCATTCGTTCATAGTCGTATCGTATTGTAATCCGGGGTCAGCGGAAGCCCAGGCGCAGTAGCCGATGTCATCCCACAATTTTTCTGCAGAAATTTCTTTCATCACTTCTCCCGAAGTTCTCCCTTTCAATTCCCACTTTCCTTTTTTCTCTAACGCTTCAAAGAAAGCGTTAGGAATACGCACAGAGTTGTTGCTGTTTTGTCCGGAGACAGTCAAATAGGCGTCAGATTCGTAGTGGGTATCAAATTCATTCAAAGGTAATTCATATCCTTGCTTGGCCAAGTCTAAAGCGCGAACCAAATAATTGACTGGAATATCGCTATCAGCGGCTTCACGTAATGCTTGCTGCACTTCTTTATACTGTAACGCATTTTCTTTATTTTTTGCCAGCTCGATAAGTTTTGATAATTTATGGTTGAGAATTTTGCTTCCAGTCACTAAGCTGGCTACTTTTTCTTCTTCCCTAACTTTCCACCAGATGAAATCTTCAATCTCCGGATGATCTAAATCCAGGCAGACCATTTTGGCAGCTCTTCGAGTGGTGCCCCCAGACTTGACGCTTCCTGCAGCTACATCAAAGATTTTTAGGAAACTCATCAAGCCTGAGCTTTGGCCTCCTCCAGAAAGGCGTTCTCCTTTCCCTCTCAGGTTGGAAAAATTGCTTCCGGTTCCGCTTCCGTATTTAAAAATGCGCGCTTCTCGGGTAAGCAAACTGAAAATTCCCCCTTCGCGGACTAAGTCATCATTGACATATTGGATAAAGCAAGCATGCGGCTGATTCCTGGTATAAGCATCTTTTGAATATTCTAATTTCTTGGTGGTGGGATCAACGTAGCTGTGCCCCTGCGCCGGCCCGGTCAATCCATAAGCCCAGTTGAGTCCAGTGGTGAACCACTGCGGGCTGTTGGGCGCAGCGAATTGATGAATGAGCATGAAGACTATTTCATCGTAGAAAATAAAGGCATCTCTGGAAGAAGCAAAGTATCCGTACTTTTCCCCCCAGTGTTTCCAGCAGCCGGCAATGCGATGAGCAACTTGCTTGATGCTGGTTTCGCTGCCCAGAATAACTTTGCCGTTTTCGTCAAGGAGAAGTTCACCGTCTTCATTTCTGAGCGGAACACCAGCTTTGCGGAAATATTTTTGCGCCAGAATATCAGTTGCAACTTGAGTCCAGAAAGAAGGAACTTCAATATCGTTCATTTGGAAGACCACAGAACCGTCAGGATTGCGGATGGCAGAAGTCCTTTTTTCGTATCTGCACATTTCAAAAGAGCTTAACCCTTCTGTGGTGAAATATCGCCTGATCTCAAGGCCTTTTTGTTCCGCCAATATGCTTCTGTGTTCCATACATCCAACCCCCTTTTTATAGCGCAGAAGAGATAACTCCTTCTTCTCTCTTCCACTAAGACTTATACGCGAGCAGAAATCCTGCCGCCCCCTTTCTCGAACAGTAAATCATTGAACTACATAAAGATTTGTCTTCACTCGAAAGGAAAACTATCCTTTCGGTGCACTGAAAATAAGTATTCTCTTATTTTCATGTGCCGGAAAAGTAGTCTCTTTTCCCAGCACTTTTTTGCGTAGTTATATGTGATTTTTTAGTAGTTACTGGTCCTCACTTCTTTTGTGGGGAATTAACGGGTAAGGTACTGGTTTAAATAGTTTTTAGGTTTGGAAAATAGTGATTGGATTATAGAAAATGAAAATCCAACCGCAGCAAGCAGCGGGGTACAAGAAATGAAGAAAACTGACTGCCATCAGTTTTCCTACCCAGCTTCTCATTAAAAAAAGCAGATTTTATAAGCAAGTAAGTTCTTCTACTGTAAGAGGTGGATAGATATTAAATACCGAAGTCATGTTCCAGCAGTCCTGTTTGTTCTGTTAGTGGTGTTATCCTTTTTGATATTGAGGCCGCTGTTGTTAGCCTTGTTTGTTGGGGCATTGCTTGCCTATACTTTTTATCCTCTGTATAAATTTGCCGTAAAGAAAACCGGAAAACCAAATCTCTCTTCATTTTTAGTATGTTTTCTGGTTCTGCTTATGGTTATTATCCCTACCGGCCTGTTAATCAAGGTTCTCATACAGGAATCCTACGTTATTTATCTCCTGGTAAAACAAAAGTTAGCCGTGGGCTTATTTGACCGATGCGCCAATGAATTCTGCAAGGCGATTACGGAATTCAGCCAAAGCGAGCTGGTGAGTTCGCAGCTGAAGGAAATCACCAGAACTGCAACCAACTGGGTAATCGGTAAAGGTTCAGCATTTTTGATTAATCTTCCCAGGCTGTTGATGAATCTCTTTGTGGTCTTCTTCACCCTGTTCTTTTTTTTGAAGGATGGCGAGAGCCTGTTGCAGAGGCTGCATAGTTACTTCCAGCTTCATCAAAAGAATTATGCTCTTATCCTTGCCAGGCTGAGGGAAATTGTTCATGGCGTGGTATACGGATACTTGTTGGTAGCGACAATTCAGGGAATTTTCGGCGCTTTAGGCTTTTTCTTGTTTGGCATCCCTTCGCCTTTATTCTGGGGATTGGTGATTTCTTTTTTTGCCTTGGTGCCAGCGATAGGAACAGGCATCATCTGGGTTCCTGCTTCGCTTATCTTAGTATTGGACGGAGTTTTCCAGAATTCTACACCCTTAATCCTGAAAGGCGTCGGTTTGTTCGTCTACTCTTTTATTTTTGTAGGGACTGTTGACAATATTCTTCGTCCCAAGCTTATCGGTGAAAAAGCCAAAATTCATACTGCTATCATTATGTTAGGTATTTTTGGCGGAATCCTTCTCTTTGGCCCGATAGGGGTCATGCTTGGCCCGTTAGCCTTGTCTTTAACCGCAGAAGTGATGAGAGTTTATCTGGTAGAGAGAAAGAAAGTGTAGGCTAAAAAGAGTGTAGGTTAAAAGCCTTGATTTTTGGTATAATTAACGAGTTGTTGGATGTACGTACTGAGTTGGACTTGTTCCTGAATGTGGCGTAAGAAAAAATTCTTTCCTAAATTTATGGAATAGGTCTTGAAGATTTTGTCGAGTGGATCACGATGGGGAGAGGTATTGGTTATTTGATTGTAGTAGATTATTTCCTTTCCTCGAACAATACGATTTCGGTAGAAGTTATATGGCATACGGACTTTTCGTACCGCAAGAATAATTCCAGCTAATATTAGGAATAACAGCAAGAGCAATGCTCCGGTCTTTAAGCCAGTTTCTTGCGAAGCATCCAATTCCAACAGAGAAATGTTCAGAAGCACGCCGAGGTAGAATACGGTTGCCAGAAGTAAAAGAGAGATCACTTTAGGAAGGAGAGCCCTGGATTTAGATTCGTATATCACATACAAGGGTTGTTCGGGCGGTAAATCCATGGTTAAAAATAATGAGATTGAGTTTATATGATTTATGGTATAAAAAAATGGGTGTAGTGTCTGGAAATTATTTCGCGATTCTTTTCTGCACGCCACCACTTTGGCGGCTGGACTGGGGATGCGCCCCCCGGGCTGTCGAGTAGGGCAAAACGGAACGTTTTGACC
>CAYJVI010000062.1:0-6890 GCA_964373595.1 uncultured Methanosarcinales archaeon
TATGTGTTCATTTTTTTACCTCTGTTTTGTATAATGTTGCGCAACAGCTTCTGTAGGCGTCGCTTGTTTTGCGTTCTTGTCTTCTCTTATACATTTAACATAAGCTATCCGCAGCGAATAAGAAGTTTTTCCATCAACGCTGCAGGCAAAATCATTTCCGCGGTCAATATTCATTGCTCTTACTTCTACGACAATTGCTGGATTGACATAAGCATCTGGTTTTTTTGTTCCTACTTCAATATTTTTTGGCGGTGAAGATAATTTTTTTCCCAGCATGGCCATTACATCATTGGCTATCAAATTACCTGTTGCTGGATTTTCACGCACCAGATTAACAAATCCTAATGCTTGATAAACATTTTTACCTGGATGGTAGGTCCCTACTAATGCCTGTCCATATTTTACTTTTTTTGTTTCTCCTTCTGATAGTCCCAGGATGACCAGATCAAGAGGTTCAAATTTTTTGAGTTTTACCCAATGGTTTTTATCCCCGGGGAGATATTCCAGATGAGGTTGTTTTAACACTAAGCCTTCATGTTTTTCTTTCTTCACTTTTTTTGTATATAACGACACCAGATCCTGAGGGGTTTCTACCACTGTTCTGTAAGCAGGGGTAATAGTTTCGTTTTTGCTGAGCAAGTCTTCAAGCAGCGCTCTTCTGCTGCTATTGCCTACATTAATTTTTGAAGTTCCGTTGTTCATTAAAACGTCAAAGACAACCAACTGCAGGGGAAACTCTTTCGGCTTTGTTTGCAGATACGCTTTCAAGGTCTTTTCACTAATCCTTCCTTTATATCTGGCTCTGGCCTGTATGGATTTAAAGCCATCATATCCGGAAGCAGCGCCCCGTAATTCTCCATCAAAAATAGTTTTTTTAAGATGTAAACGTTGTAAGGCTGCACTGATCTCAGGAAAACAACTGGTTTCAAATTCTCCCGAGCCGCGGGTAAAAAGTTTTAATTTCTTTCCATCGGCATGGGCCTGGCATCGGAAGCCATCTTCTTTAACTTCACAGGCGACATTTCCCCCGGCTTCAGCAATGAGTTTCTCGAGAGCTGCAATGCTTTCGTTGCTTACTGGCTGGTCGTTTAAGTCAACTTCACTGTAATACGGGCCCATTGATTCAACAGGAATTCCGAAGGATATTTTGGTCATGAAACATGAGAATTACGGACGCTTTATAAAAGTTTTACTTTTTCCTCTCTTTTGCTAGTTCAATTCTTTCCAGACATTGCTTCCTAAAATCATCTCCCTCTAATTTTCTCTTGGCTTGAGCACCAAAAAGGTATTGTTCTGCTTCTGGCGACAGTTTTGAAGCAATTTCTTTGTTTCGCGCTTTATTAAAAGCATGATAGGCGCCAAAACCAGCAAGAACTCCGCCCATTCCACTTAATACCACAACCCCTATAATTCCGACTGCTACTACAGCTCTCTCTGGAAAAGCAAGATCTCCCATCTTATCAAGGTTCATGGTTGGTAAATAAGCTGCAGTTAGTCCCCCGCAAAATGCTAATGATACCGGGGTATAAGAAAGAGGGTTTCGTATTCCCCTTGAAACAATGTCTGCATTAAATACGCCTGTGCTTATGGTTTCTAGATTTTTCCGTGCTGTATCTAAGATACGATAAGGCCCGGTGATTAGATATTTATCTTCTCTATAAACAGCAGCGAATTGATTCCGGCTGTTTTTCTCTCTCGTAAATAATCTCCAATCTTGTAGATTTGAAGGCGTCCTTTGGAATGATAGATTACCTAAGAGTTTATTGATTCCTTGGTAATCGTCGCTCATAAATTTATTATATCTAAAGTCTTGCACTAATTTTTCTACTGATAATTCTGGTCCGTTTTTCATTGTTTTTATTGAGGAAGGGGTTTATTTTATAAACTTTACCCCCATTTTGTGACAAAAGATATTTAAATAAACCGCCATTTTACATCAACCATGGATTCCGTCCGCGAATGTGGAAGTTAGTATTTCTGTTCTTTTTGTTAGTTGTTAGTCTGTTTACAAATTATGAAATCATAAATGCTTAATCACGAGGTCAAAAAATGAAACTTAATCAAAATCCAAAAGATAAACACGTACAATATGCCGTCAAGGAATGCCACACCCTGGAAGGCCATCCGGAAATCAAAGGCTATGACTTTGAACAAAAATTCAATTTTCAGGACTTCCTAAAATCCTATTCGTTGATGGGCTTTCAAGCCACCCATTTAGCGCAAGGAATTGAAATTGTCAAAGCAATGAGGAGAGAAAAAGCAAAAATCTTCCTGAGCTTCACTTCCAACCAGGTCAGTTCCGGAAATAGAGACATTATCAAGTATTTAGTCAAGCACAAAAAGGTTGAGGTCTTAGTTACTTCTGCTGGAGGCGTCGAGGAAGATATTATCAAATGCCTGAAACCATTTGTGATGGGAACATTTGAAGCGCCGGGAAGAACTCTTTTTGAAAGCGGGGTCAACAGGACGGGAAATATTTTTGTTCCCAACGATAGATTTGCGCTTTTTGACGATTTCATGCAGACGTTTTTTGAACGAATCTACAAAATACAAAAAGAAACCGGAAAAATATTCTGTCCCAAAGATTTGATCAAAGAATTAGGAATTGAAATTAATGATGAGAAGTCTATTCTATACTGGGCGGCAAAAAATGATATTCCGATATTCTGCCCTGGCCTGATTGACGGCTCGTTAGGAGATTTGATTTATTTCTTCAAGCAGAGCCATCCAGATTTTCTGATTGATGTAACCAAGGAAATGAAAGATATTGTAGATATCGTGCTGAATTCCGAAAAAACAGGAGGAATTATCTTGGGAGGAGGAATAAGCAAGCATTTCACCTTGAATGCCAATATATTTAAAGAAGGGCTTGATTATGCGGTGTACGTCAATACCGCGCAGGAATATGACGGTTCAGATTCCGGCGCCAGGGTGGAAGAAGCTATCAGCTGGGGAAAAGTCAAAGTGAATGCTCCCAGTGTGAAAATTCACTGTGATGCGACCATTGTGTTTCCGTTATTGGTGGCGGGAGGGTTTGTGGAAAATGACTAATCAATCCAAACATAAATTAGAACTTGAACAGATCCTTTCGGCTATAGGATACGATCCTAAAATTGGTGGTACTGATGATAACAAGAACCAGTTTACCCCTTATATTCTTCCTTTGGAATTAGTTGGTGATAGATATTTAACTGTTCTTAAAATTGACGGAAGAGTAGTACGCCAGCGTATCGCCTTTAGTTATGAAGCAAAAGATGCAGCTTCTTATTATCATTTTAATGGATTCTTACCACAGAAAGTTGATTCTCCCGCGGATGATAGGAGGTATCTTCCTTTAGCAAAAACAGAATATAAAATTCCACTTAGAATAAATAAAGATGGTAAATTTACACCTCGTGATGGCTCTCCATTTCATCTTTTGGGAATACTGGGAATGAAAGAACCATTTCCGCTGGCGTATGCTCATGAAACCACCGATGGAATAACTTGCAGAGGATTATATCTTAATAAAGATAATGTTGTAACCTCATTTGATTTCACTACCTTAGATAAGGTGCCCCTTCAGCATTATCTTTGGCGGGTAAAACATCAAAAAAGAAAAGAAAGCAGTAAACCCGCTGTTGATGTAGATTTTTCGGATCCCCACGCAATTATTCGCTATCTTAATCGCTTTATTGTTGGGCAGGATGCGGCTAAGGAAATGGCTGCGGTTAGTTTTTCCAATTATATGGTAAGAAAAGCAACTGATGATGAAGAGATTCCTCTTAATCATATGCTTTTCATCGGTCCCTCAGGCGTCGGTAAAACTGCCATGATGCGCTTTCTTGCCAAAGCAGCAGAAATTCCTTGTGTCTCAACAAAACTGGTAGCAAAATGCGCAGAAGGGTATAGAGGGCAGAGACTTTCGCCTTTGTTTAAAGAGTTTAGAGACCATAGTGATGAAGAAGCCCCTTATGGTATAGTCTTCCTTGACGAATTAGATAAGCTAGCACAAGCAGAACAATGGTACGGAGAACGATTGATGGAGGAATTGGTAGGTTATATAGATGATACCACGGTAAAAGACTGGGGCGGCGATAATAAAGAAGAAAAATTTGAAATCTCTACCCGTAATCTATTGTTTGTGACTGCGGGCGCCTTTCTTGGCTACCAGCAAAAAAAATCACTTACCCAAATTGTCCGTGAAAGGTTAATGCAGGATGCGAAGATTCACGCTCTTCCGGCCAATGATGATCTTCTTGCTGAAGTAGAACCGTTAGATTTAATTCGTTACGGGATAAAGAATGAATTGGCTGGACGCCTGAATGTTGTTGTTCCTTTTCATTCTTTAAATGAAGAAGAAAGAGTAAAAATATTGTCAGAATCTGAGCTGTCTCCTCTGCATGGTTATGTAAAGTTATTGAAAGTCCGTGGCTATGAGTTAAGAACCGATGGGCTGGCGGAAGTGATCGCTAAATCCAGCGCTAAAGAAACTAATGCCAGAGCCTTGCAAAGCGCCTGCCACAAGTTTTTTTATAAAATTTTATTGAAGCCACAGCAATATGCTGATCAAGATAAGGTAATTTCTCTTGATTCTCTTGACGAGTTGACTATACGCAGATTGTTAGCGAGTCCAGTACGAAAGTAATCTATATTGGAACTGCTAACCCCTTTGACGGTCTCCAGACCCAGAAAATTTATAAAGCATTTACTGTTAAATACGCTTACAACTGAAAAAGGTGGTCCATCATGCCAATTGTGAAAATAAATGTACATAAAGTCAATGCCGAACGAAGCCTGAAAGCTAAGGGCGGACAGATTAAAATAAATAATAATGTTTCTATCAAGGATGTCGAATCCCTGGACTTCTCGGTGGAGGGAAAAAAAGGCCTCAAGTTTACCTTTGAATTTACCTGCCACTATGAGCCGGATCTCGGAAAAATAGATGTTGAAGGGCAAGTATTATACGTCGATGAGGAAGCAAAAGTGGAAGAAGTCCATAATTCCTGGAAGAAGAACAAGAAAATTCCCATGGATGTCATGGAGCAGATTGTGAATGCTGCATTGCACAAGGGAAACATCCAGGCCATTAAAATAAGCGAGGACATTAGCCTTCCCAGTCCGCTGCCGTTGCCGAAAGTAAAACCGAACCTGGCAGTCGGAAATAAATAGGTATATAATTCATCTTTTGTTGATTTGCAGCAGGTGTGTGTTTTGATGAGTGACTATGAACCGAAGATCATTTCTCCAAACAGCAGGATATATTGCCGGAACTGGCGCAGCAACTTTTTTCCCCTGGCATTATGCTGCCAGTAAGAATAATTCACTGGAAAAAGTATTGCTTATCGGCATCGACGGCTTGTGCTCAGATGCTTTGCAGAAAGCAGAGACCCCCCATATTTACCGCTTGGCGCAGGAAGGAGCCTATAGTTTTAAAGCAAAAGCGGGCAAGCATACTCTAAGTTACCCGGGCTGGTCAAATATTTTTACCGGCGTATGGGAAAACAAGCACGGTATTATAACTAATCCGGTAAGTGATGCAAATCAGCCACATTTTGAACATTATCCCAGCTTTGTTACTCGGGCAAAAACGCATCAGCCGAAGCTTGCTGCAGTTTCTCTGGACAGCTGGAACGCTATCAGTCTGATCATTAAAAGCATGGACAAAAATCTTTATCATTCCTGGGAAAAGGGGAAAGAAGAAGCAGATTCCCGCATTGCTGACGATGCTGCGGCAATTCTGGCCAGGGAAAATCCTGATATCATCTCAATCTATCTGGTAAATGCGGATGCCACCGGGCATAAGCATGGTTTTGGCTCTGCTGTTCCAGAATACAGAAATGCTGTTGAGAAAGTTGATAGGCAGGTAGGCAGAATTCTTAGCGCCATGCGGGGAAGATCACGATATCGTCTTGAAAACTGGCTGACTGTTCTTATCAGTGATCATGGCGGGAAAGGAAAAAGCCATGACAACATTGAAGAAGCGCGGATAATTCCGTTTATCATGCACGGCCCTTCGGTAAAGAAAGGGGAAATTATTCCTGCGCCGACGCAGGTTGATGTTGCGCCGACGGTGTTGACTCATCTGAAAATTCCTCTGCAAAAAGAATGGGGATTGGATGGGAAAGTAGTTGGATTGAGGTAGGAAATTTAATTTATAGGTTTTTCAAAATCCTCTATAAACAAAATCTAGTTGTTGAATGCCAAATGATACAAATTCATGAATATAAGGAATCTGATCCTGATAGAGTCCAGGCATTATTTTATGACACATTTTTTCCGATTTTTGGAAAAGAGGCATATCCTTCTCTTCTTACAGAATTTAGAAATGATGCAAGCGCAGGAAGAGTTTTTGTGGCTCTAAGTTCTGGAGATGTCGTCGGTTTAGCCTGTTATGTGCTTCTAGAAGATGATTCGGTGACGAAAGTAAATTTAGAAAGAGATCTTGCTTGGGCTAAAGATAGGAGAAATGAAAGTGCACTGGTAGGATTTTTGAAACAGAAACAAGCAGAGCTGGGAAAAGGCGAGGTTATTGTGCAGTTCTATGAGAATGCTTTTACACGAGATGAAGTTGTAGTTCAGGATAAAGATATGTATTTTTCTGCATTAGCAGTTCATCCCGACTATAGATCAAAAGGAATAGGTGAAGCCTTAACTAAGAAAAGAATTGAAATCGCCAAAGAGAAAGGTTCCTCAGCTATTTTTGTACATTGTTGGGAAGGCGGGCATGTTTCAAGGTTGTATGAAAAATTAGGTTTTCTACCAATTATAAAGGACGGTCCAACATTTCCTGATGGTGCGGCAAAAAAAGTAATGGGAATGTTTGTGAAATAAAGGAACATTTTCCCGCATAAAAATTGTGCTATCCCATTTTTAGTTAACATATATTAACCCCTTTTGGTGGTTAATAA
>CAYJVI010000063.1:0-6836 GCA_964373595.1 uncultured Methanosarcinales archaeon
TCGGACATCCCCATGGAAAGCACCGATATGTTATATTCTTTTTGGAGCTTATCAAACATTATCTTCATCTTCTTAAAATGAGGGCGAAGTTCTTCTGCATCAGTAAGAGCTGGCCCCAGAGCCATTAATCCTTTCAATCGTAAGTGAGTGTGTTTTGAGATACTGGCAGCTAGTTTTTCTACTTCTTCCGGAGCGCATCCGGTTTTGTTCTTCTCGCCGGCAATGTTAACCTCGATAAGAACAGGAATATTTTTATGTATTTTTTTACATTCTTCATTGATTTTTTGCGCAAGCGGAAGACTATCCACGGTTTGGATCATATCAAATATTTCTACGGCTTTTTTTACCTTATTTCTCTGTAAGTGCCCTATAAGATGAAGCGCAGCTTTGCCAGCTAACTTATTGTGTTTTTCTGCCGCTTCTTGGACGTAATTTTCACCGATAATTGTTATACCGGCAGAAATAGCCTTGGTTATTTCTTCTACTGTCTTTCCCTTAGTTGCAGCAACTAAAGTCACTAGGCCTAATTGTTCTTTAATCTGCTGGATTTTTTGCTCAATTTTCACGTAAAATGAGAGAAGAAGAAAAACAACTTAAATCTTTTGACTTATTCACGTTCAATTAAATTCATTATATATCATAATTAAGACAAAACTCACCATCATGATATAATCTTGTAAGTCCATAACCAGGTCTCAATCCTTTTTTAAGGTCTTTGTTAATACGGCTCAATAAAAGAGGAACATCCCTAATGCTATCGACAATGAAATCCGGTTTTTCCGTAGCCATACTGCGATATGCGGCGTGTAACTTACGACTATACTCTTGCGGATTCATCGTTCGAACTTGTTCTTCCGTAAGGCCTTCATGTTCTTCTTCCAGATACATCTCATTACCAGTTCCGGCCAGAGCAATGGTCCACATGCCGGCTCTTTTCCCTTCTTTGATGTCATCTAAGGTATCACCTACTTTAACCGCGGTGGCATTATCTGAGATGTTCAACAAATAGGCATTCAGATTGCACATATGCGGTTTAGGTCTGGAAATATTATCTGCGTAACCAAGCAATGGGCCCTGCATCTTCCCATTCCCTAAAGCATAATGTCCAGTTGCGCAAACCGAAACATCTGGAACATAACCGCGCTTCTCTGCTTCTGATAATAATAATTCCATCATCTCTCCCGTGTAGCCAGTAGTAGAACCAATTTTCAATCCTTGTTTTCTGAATTCAGCTACTGCTTTCGAAGTTCCAGTAATCAGATCAGCATACTTTACCAGAAGCGGCATTTGCGCAGGTATAAATGCTTCAAACATCTTTTCTACATCGCCTGGAGTAGGCTCTCTTCCATAATGCTCAAACCAGCGTTTTGCTACTTCGGGATTCTGAGTTATGTCTCCGATATGTATTTTCTTATGCTTGCCCATAGGCTTACGCGCTTCCAGCATAGTAATAGGGACGCTCATCATTTTGAATACCTGTTGAAATGCTACTGCCGGAGCATAGCAGCCATAATCCATAGTTGTGCCTGCCCAATCAAGAATAACTGCTTCTAATTTTTCTGCCATAAACAATCCCCCAAATAGTTTTATTCTCTTTTTTTCAGAGCCGAATATTTAAATATTATGTAATTCGGGAGTAAATTTAAAAAGAATTGCTTCGGAATAGATGTTATGGTAATCAGGCGCCCGATCGTAACCGTACTTGGACATGTTGACCACGGCAAGTCCAGCATCTTAGATAAGATTAGAGGCACGGCTGTGGCAGCCAGGGAAGCAGGCGGAATAACCCAAGCTATCGGCTGCAGCATTGTGCCGCTTAAAACCATAGAGAAAATCTGCGGCCCATTATTGAATGCCATCAAATCTGGATTAACTATCCCCGGATTGTTGTTTATCGATTCTCCCGGACATGCTGCTTTCACTTCCCTGCGCAAACGCGGCGGAAGCCTTGCTGATATTGCTATTCTGGTCGTAGACATCAACGAGGGATTCAAGCCGCAGACTGCTGAATCCATTGAAATTCTCAAGAGTAATAAAGTTCCTTTCATCATCGCTGCCAATAAAATCGATCTCATTTCAGGATGGAAGTACGATCCAAAAAAATTCCTGCTGGATAACATTAATGCTCTTGACTATAAAATTCAGGGAAATTTTGAGAAAAAAATGTACGAGTTAGTGGCCCAAGTGGCTGAACATGGATTACAGGCGGAACGGTTTGACCGGGTTTCTGATTACACCAAGCAGATTGCCATTATTCCAGTATCTGCTTATAGCGGGCAGGGAATCGCAGAATTGTTGATGATACTTACCGGGTTAGCGCAAAGATATCTTGAAAAGCAATTGGAAATAGACCAGAAAGGATCCGGCAAGGGAACTATTCTGGAAGTGAAGGAAGAGAAAGGATTGGGCATGACTATCGACGGCCTTATTTACGACGGCAAATTGCGGGTGAACGACACCATTATTATTGGCGGCATAGAGGGGCCTTTTGCAACCAAAGTCCGCGCCCTGCTGGAACCGGCAGAATTAGCGGAAATGCGGGAGAAAAAGAGCAAGTTCAAGAACGTGAAAGAAGTGACTGCTGCTATCGGAGTTAAGATTGCCGCGCCGGAATTGGAAAAAGCTGTTGCCGGAATGCCTTTCCGCAGCAGCTCCGGAAAGAAAGAAGATGTTGATAGGGTAATGGAAGAAATACAGCAAGAAGTCAGCGAAGTATTATCTCTCATAGAAAGCGAGCATGGCGTGATGATTAAAGCAGATACTATCGGCGGTTTAGAAGCATTGCAGCATTTGCTGCAGGAGAAGAATATTCCCCTCGCCTCGGCATCACTGGGGGATATTACCAAGAAAGATCTTTCAAAATTGGAATCATTGAAAGAAAAAGACGAATTTACCGGCGTGCTTCTTGGATTTAATGTCAAAGTCCCTCTAGATGTGGCAGATTATGTGAAAGCCAAAGGATTGGCCATCATTACTAATGAGGTGATCTATAAGACTATTGAAGATTATGAAAAATATGTTGAAAAATTAAAGAAGGAAATTGAACTGCGGGAACTTTCTAATGTAGTGCGCCCCTGTAAAATATTTATCATGAAAGGGTATGTTTTCCGTCAGAGCAATCCTGCAATTGTCGGCGTAGAAATTGAAGTGGGCAGAATCAGAGCAGGCGATCCGATCATGAAAGCTGATGGTAAAAGATTGACCACAGTGAAAAGTTTAGGAGAAGCCCAGGAATCATTAACCGCAGCTGAGCAGGGAAAGCAAATAGCCATGGCCATGGATAATGTAACTGTAGGAAGGCAGATCAAAGAAGGAGATTATCTGTATACTGATATTCCCGAAGAACATTTTAAGAAATTAAAGGAATTGAAAAAAAATTTATCCAAACGAGAGTTGGAAGTGCTGAAAGAGATTGCGGATATCAAAAGGAAAGATAATCCGGTGTGGGGGGTTGGCTAGATGAGTAAAATGAAAAAAAATTTGATTAAAGAGCTAATTGAAGCATACCACTCTAAAGCAAAGGATGATATAAAGATTGCTCAGGAATGGGATGATATAGACATATTGTGGTGAAATTATGCAAACTTTAGCCATCCTCAACACTCGGGACATTAAAAGAATCCGCCAGGCCTTTGAAGAAACGTACGGAGCTTTCTTTACTGGAGATTACGCATACCTGCAAGGCAAGGATGGACGTCTTTCCCTCATCAATAAGGATATTTCCAGAATTGATTTACAAAAATTGCGGGTAGATAAATTTGGGTTGTATGTTGCGGAAATTAAAGGCAGTTCTGTGCGTCTGAGCAAGGAAGGAGCACAGCTGCTGGGGAAGGAAGCCAGAGATAAATTGAAAAATATTGTGGAATTAGATGGCCGGGAAATAAAAGCTTATTTTCATGGAATCGATTTGAGGAAAGACTTAGGTGCGGAAGCCAGATTTGTATTAATAGAATATCAGGGAGATATTGTCGGCTGCTCCAAATATAAAGAAGGAATCATTCTGAATTACTTGCCGAAGATACACAGAGGAGAAGTTATTGTGTAACCAATTTACATAATTCTTATAAACTACTTCTTGTAAATTACAATAATTTTGTGAGGTAAATAAAAATGAAATCGACAACCATGGGTGCGCTTATCAGTTTAACTACTTTATTAAGTGGATGTGATGAAAATAAAGATATAGAATTAGCAGGTTGTGATATGGGTGGACTTCAAGTGCGGGCGGTTTATCATCAACAATACGGAGAAGTAGACTTCACTACTTTAGATTTATACAAAGATGGAAAAATGGTTGGTTCTTTAAACCCTAGAAGGAACAATAGGACTTATGAATGGGTTCAATGCGATGATGGTCGAAAGTTAAACTTTCGCCCTGGCAACCCTATAGTGTACTTTAGTCCTAGCCCAGAGAAGAAATAAGTTATTTACCTAAGAACATTCTTTAATTTTATTCTTCTTCGTTCGGTTGCCATCGATATACCGTATCGTGATGATCGTAATAGTAAATCGTTAACATTTTTGTCTCATGATTTATTTTAAAGACAAGCACAAAACTATTATCAATGTGGACTCTATTAAACCCCTGCAGAGGACTTCTTAAGAACTTGTATCCGAACGGTCGCTCCCGAATCTCTTTTATTTTCTTATCAATTATTTTTAGCTGTTGATGGTTCTTTTTGGAAAGTTTAGCAAATATTTTATCTACTTCTGGTTTGATTTCTAAATCATACATCAATGGTCAGCTCTTTAGAAATTTTTTAACCCATATCGCTCAGCGAAGTTATCAACTTTGATGCTTTTTTGTTTAGCAATTTCTTGCATTTTTTTGACAAACTCTGGCTTAAGTTCAGGTTCGTTTTCAAACTCAACATACTGTGTTACTACGTACTTGATAGCATTCCCTTTATCCTTAAGTCCATACTTGGCCTTAACAATATTCAATACTCTATTAGTATTATCATCAATTTGCACCAGTGCTTGTACCATGGTCGGACCTCCGTCTTATTCTTTCTAAGCTAAACTAAGTAGGGCTTATTTATAAATATTTTGCTGAATTTAATTGAATGTCAAGAATCTCTTATTCTAAGTTGCCCATCTGCCTATCGAAGATCCATAGAGGGGAAGTGATTGTGTGAAGTTGGCATCAGGGCGTAGATTTTATAAATAAGTTATCTCTTCAATTATATATGAAAATTATTGATGCGCATATACACACCAATTTTTCTGTTCAGGAAACAAGTGATTTTGCTATGAAGAATGGTATTGATTTTTCTTGGAACGGACTTCAAAAAGCAATGAATAAGCATTCGGTTCAGGCGGCGATTGCTATTACTACCAAGCCTTCCGCCCCAACTCCTGGGGAAAGTAAGTTATTGTTGACGCAGGCAAGTGAAGATATTCGTTTAAAACCAGTTTGCAGTATCAATCCTAACTCGGTCAGTCGAAATTATATCAAGGCAGCTGAACAATTACTGAAAAACAAAAAGATTGTGGGATTCAAGATATTTCCCGGATACCATCCTGTATATCCAAATGACAAGAGATATTTTCCCTTTTATGAATTGGCAGGAAAATACGATGTTCCGGTAATCATTCACACCGGTGATACTTTTGGTAGTGAATATTTGATCAAATATGCTCATCCTTTAGCGGTAGATGAGATTGCGGTCAGGTTTCCTGCCACTACTTTTATTATTGCTCATCTGGGCTTTCCCTGGGTCAGAGATGCGACTGAAGTGGTGTATAAAAATGAAAACGTGTACGCAGATTTATCTGCTTTCTGCATAGGATGTGCTCCTAAAGCGCCGGCGTATGTTATTTCCGATATCCGTTATGCCTTGGAAGCCAGCGGCCGTCCTGACAAATTCCTGTACGGCAGTGATTGGCCTTTAGTGGATATGGGCGAATATATCAGGATAATTAAACGCGCAGTGCCAAAAGAACATCATTCTAAAGTATTTTATGAGAATGCAAAAAGAGTGTTTAAACTGTAATCCCATAAAATATCTTTACTAATTTTGATAAATCAGGTTTGCTTTTCTCTCCTGCTTTAATTCTTTTAAGAAGTTGTTCAGGCTTTAACCAGAAATCCTCTACAAAATCGTCTTTATTGTAATCAGGAGCTACCCCGCTTTGGATCTCATAGACATTCATAAAAGCGGAAACACCCTGCACGGGTGGAGTTAAATGGCCTAATAAACGATAGGGAAGATTATCAAGATTAAGATTTATTTCTTCTTCAGTTTCACGTTTAAATGCTTGTTCATAGCTTTCTCCACTTTCAACATGGCCTCCTACGCTTACATCCAAACAAAGAGGAAATATCTTTTTGGTCGCAGTACGCCGGGGAATCCAAAGTTTTCCTTTTGAGTTTTTAATAAAAGCATTAACTACTCTAAAATTTGATAATCCTTGAGCATACACTACCGAACGCCTTTCTCTGCCAATTACTCTATCTTTTTCATCTACAAGGTCAAGAAATTCGTCATACTCAGCCATTACCTATCCAAGAACATCCTCGATCGCTTTCTTGCCTTTCAGCTTCTTCGGTTCGTCTTTTGCCTGCGCAGCTAAATCCACGCCTAAGTCTTTCAATTCCTTGAGGTGCATCTGCATAAGCTGCTCTACTATCTGCAGAATCCGCATTAATTCTTCCCGTTCCTTGCTTAAAGTAGCTAAGGAACCTTTGTGGAAGCCTATTTTTTCGTCTTTGGGCATGTCGGCGGTGGTCATGTTTTGTTTAGTTAAGGGCTTTATTTATTAAATTTATTGGTAAAGTGTATGTGCATAGCTGATTTTTCTTAACAATCTATATCCTGCAGTATAGAAATTTT
>CAYJVI010000064.1:0-6749 GCA_964373595.1 uncultured Methanosarcinales archaeon
AAGAAGTTGAAAAATATAAGGATGAAATTTTAAGAAAAGCAAAATTAACTGAAACGGAATTTATAGTATTATTTGATCAAATTAAGAGTAAAATAATTTTTCTTGAATATGAATCTTTAGGTTCAAATTATGATGAAGCAGAAAAGATTATGAAAAAAATAGATCCAAAAGACACACCGTTTATTGCCGCTGCTCTGGCGACTAACTCAGACATATGGTCTGATGATAAGCATTTTGAAAAACAGAAGAGGGTTCAGGTTTGGAAAACAAAAGATCTTGCTTCTTTGGTGTAAAATAATTATTGGCCTTTCAAAATTTATTCATCTTTTCGTCTCACGCAATCTTCTTAATCATGCACAAAGGCAAAGCCTTTGGCATGCTAAAAACTATGATATAGTTTTTATCATATCCACCACTCTGCAGCTATATCCCCATTCGTTGTCATACCAGGCCACTATTTTCAGAAATTTTCCGTTGACCACGTTGGTTAGCTTTGCATCGAAAATTGCGGAATGTGAGTTGTGAATTATGTCAGTGGATACTAATTCGTCTTCGGAGTATTGCAAAATTCCTTTTAACTTTCCAGCCGCTGCTTTTCTAAATAAAGTATTTACTTCATCAGGTAAAACCTCACGCATAGTTTCGATAGTAAAATCGGTGACGCTTCCGTCTGGCACTGGAACTCTAAAAGCCAAGCCTCGCACTTTGCCTTGCAGTTCAGGAATTGCTTCTACTGCTGCAACATCTGCGCCGGTGGAAGTAGGAATGATATTGATTCCTGCAGCTCTGGCACGACGCAAGTTTTTGTCAGGGCCGTCTACCATTTTCTGCGAGGAAGTATAGGCATGCACGGTAGTGAAGAAACAGCGTTTGATACCGATATGGTCTTGAACTACCTTTAACACCGGGGCAACACAGTTGGTAGTGCAGGAGGCATTGGAGATTATTTTGTGTTTCTTTTTGTTATAGGTATGTTCATTGACGCCCATGACTAATGTTGCAGTATTAACCGGGCATACTTTTTCCGCTTCGCATTTGCAGGGAGCAGAAATAAGAACGCGTTTTGCGCCAGCTTTAAGATGCACGGCAGCTTTGTAGGGATCAGTAAAACGACCGGTGCTTTCCACTACTACGTCAACGTTTAATTTACCCCAGGGAAGCTTGGAAGGATCCTGTTCTGCCAAAACTTTAATCTTCTTTTTCCCTACAGTTAAGTATCCGTCGCTCGGTTTGACCTCTTCATGGAAAAGGCCATGCACAGAATCATATTTGAGAAGATGAGCAAGAGTTTTGTTGTCAGTAAGGTCATTGACTGCCACGATATTGATCTTTTTATCGCCCCAGGCCGCGCGGAAGACCATTCTTCCTATGCGACCGAAGCCATTGATTGCGACGTTGATGGACATGTGTGCACCTCTTTAGTGTTAAAATAGAAAGAAATAGATGTTTATTAAGGTTTTGTTGTAAACTAAAGGTATATTTTAAAAATGAACTATCTATTTTAGATTTATGGAAGAAGTAGAATTGTCATTGGATGAGTTTAGAACGTATCGCCAAGCTAAAAGACCAGGAGAATTAAGACTGGGAGAACTGCATCTACCTAATGGTTCTTATAAGATTAGTTTGAGCAGCTTATATGATAATCTGACTTCTTGGAAGATCAATGATAATACCCTTTCGGTTGACGATTTGGTTGCTATTATTGTTTTTGGTTCAGCAGTGCGCTACCCAGGGTTTACTGAACAACCAACAATAACTAAAAAATATTGGTTTTTTGGTCCTGCCGAAAAAAGTATAAGGAAAGTTCCTATTAAGCCTAATGATGTCGATTTCTTAATTGTCACTAGAAAAAATATGACTGAGGAGAAGGTTATTCCGGCAGTTAGGGACGATGTGTCCTCTGATAGTTATGGTGGTAGCGTTTCAGCAATTGTCTATCAAGAAATGCATCTTGTTTGCAGAGGTGTTAATCAGATGTTAGAGGGGGTTAATTATAGAAATAGAACTTCTATTCCCATTGATTCGGTAAGTGAGCATGTATTTCGAGAAGGAGTTCCTCTTTTTTACAATAAATTAGAATTAAAAGATCTTATTTCTCGTTCATCAGTTAAAAGAGAAACACCACGAAGAATTATTTGGGATAAAACTTTATGGGGTAAAAATCTTATAGGCCGTATTAAGTAATTTTAGATTCAATCTCAAAATATATAAAGAAACCTTCTTTTTAATAATGCATGCCAGAACCACGCCAGATTCCCACCACCGAAACTATCGAATTCAAGCCCGCATTCATAGAACGCTATTCTGAATTAACCGATTGGGAAGATTTTAAGAAATATTCTTTGTCTTTTCTAAGAAGGAGCATCCGCGTTAATACTCTGCTGGCTTCCGTTAAAGATGTAAAAAAGAGTATCGAAGCGAAAGGCTGGAAGCTTACTCCCATCCCCTGGTGCAAGGAGGGATTCTGGATTTCCCATGAGGAACGGAGAGATGTAGGCAATTTGTTAGAATATCATATCGGCAAGATTTACGTGCAGGAAGCAGCATCCATGATTCCGCCGTTAGTATTAAAACCAAAACCGGGAGATTTAGTTCTGGACATGTGCGCATCACCGGGAAGCAAGACTACCCAAATGGGAGCAATGATGAACAATGAAGGGCTTATCATTGCCAATGACTACAAAGGCGATCGGCTGCAGTCGCTGGGGATCAATTTGCAGCGAAGCGTGTTAACCAATACTATTATTACTTTAATGCCGGGACAACGGTTTAAGGGTTTTCAGTTTGATACCATTCTGCTGGATGCGCCCTGTTCGGGAACGGGAACAATCCGTAAAAGTCTCAAAACTATCACTATCTGGAATGCCAGCATGATTACGAAGTTAGCGTGGCAGCAGAAGGAATTGATCGAGACAGCTTTTGAGAATTTGAAAGAAGGAGGAGAGATGGTATATTCCACCTGTTCGGTTGAACCGGAAGAGAATGAAGGCGTAGTGAGTCATTTGTTGGAGAAGTATAATAATGCAAGAGTGGTTAAGGTTCGTTTACGGGGACTGAAAACTAGCCCTGCCGTACTAGAGTTTCAGGGAGAGAAATATAATCCTCAAGTCAAGGATAGTATTCGCATCTGGCCGCAGGATAATGACACGGAGGGTTTCTTCGTTGCCAAAATCAGGAAGAAGGAAGAATAAAAATAGTCAAACTTACTTGTTATCTTCTCCATCAACATAATCTTTTAATACCCCTTTTCTTTGTCTTCCCGTATGTTTGGCTTGGATAAGTCTAGGATGAATTTTGTGGGAAGGCATCATTCCAGCTTTTCTAAGATCATGAAAAATTCTTTGAAAGTCAAAGGCGAAGAAGTACTAATCATCAGCGATTATGGAAATGAAGGGAATACTCTTTCAAGTATGCTGGGATATGGGTATTATCATGCGGCGAAAAAGAAAGGGCTCAATGCAAATATTCTTTTTCAGGAAGTGAAGAAAGGGTTTATGTTCTCTGACGACCATGTCATTGATGCGGTCAGCAGACTGCCGCACAATAATATTGTTATTGTTGCTGTTTCAAATAAGCTGGGCCGGTTTGGAGAAGAAAAAAGTTTCCGTAATTTCTGCGTAGAAAGAGGACATAGGTTTTTATCTGCAACAGGATTAGGAGATGTCAAACCTCATCATTTTGATCTGTTTTTAGAAGCGATGAATGTGAATTATTCGCGGATGAAGAAACAGGGATTGGCGATCAAAAAATTGTGGGATAAGGCTAATGAGATCAGGGTTAAAACAGAAGCGGGAACTGACATTACTTTTGATGTTTCCGGCATGGAAGCTATTGCTAATATTGGCGAGTATCACGAATCTGGTAAAGGGGGGAATATGCCCGCCGGTGAAGTCTATATTCCTCCGCAGGGTTTTGAGGGCGTGAATGGAAAAGTGGTGATTGACGGCAGCATGAAAACGGAAGATGGCGCAATCCTACTGCAAAGCCCGGTAACATTGCATATCAAAGATGGGCGAGTAGCAAGCATGGAAGGAAGGGATGCGCATTTGTTAGAGCAGACTTTTCAGAAATTTGAAGATAGAGCAAAATATCCGGAACGAGTGCGATTAGTGGGAGAATTAGGCATCGGCATTAATCCTGGCGCAGTGTTGATCGGTTCCATGATCATGGATGAGAAAGTTATGGGAACAGGGCATATTGCCATCGGCAGCAATTATTGGTTTGGGGGGGCGATCAAAACTATTTATCATGGAGATCAGGTTTTTAAAAGTCCGGTGTTTTATGTTGATGGAAAGAAGATGGAAATTTGAGGTGAAATTATGGTTAAAAATGATATTTCAGCCGTGCTTTTGTGCTTAGGATACGGGTATAAAGCAAAAGTTCTGGTAAACGGTACGAATATTGGTATTACTGGTGGAAAATCTGAAAGTAAACGGCTTTTTGCTCACGACAGTTCCTTAGTTTCAAAAGCTTCTTCGGATCAGAAAAAGCTGTTTTGTCTGAAAGAAGGAAAGAACAAAGTAGTGGTGGAATTTACAAAAACTTCCAAGGGCGGGAACAATCGGCTAGAAATTTTATTGGCGATGGAAGAGTATCCAGCACCGTTATTTTTCTTGCACAGCGTTACAAAATCATCAGGAAAGGCGGAAAAGATTATAGATATACATGAAAAAGCCCCCCCTAACTTCAAACCGGTTTTTGTTTCTGATAAGGAAGGGAAATCAGTGCTCGTTTATGTCGGCAGTATGGACTGTACCATAACGCCAATATTAAACGGTCAGAGTGGAATGACGCTAGCTGGCATGCCGGGAGGAATAGTGATGGAAAATGTCCAATTTGGAAAGAATGAGCTTTCACTACGTTATGCTGGCGATGCCGGCGCGGAATTAAAACTGACGGTCATAACTCCGGAAGGGATTAAGATGGTAGTGCGGAAATTGAAAGATTCCTCGGAAAAAATAGAAACATTTACTTTTACAGCAAAATAAAATGTCGTTTGATATGCTATCCGGTATTGTACTTAATACCAAGCTGTGGGCAGTTGTAGGAGGTGTTGCTCTGGGGTTGATGGCGGTGCTGCTGATTCTGGGGCGAATTCTCGAATCTAAACTGAAAAGTGATTCAGTTGCATTTTCAAAAGCCCGCTTTTTTATGATTGGAAGCCTTCTTTTTCTTGCTTTCGCGGCCATATTTAGTTTTGTCCCTCTTGCTCTCCATCTCGTCCTTTCATTTCAGTTTAAAATAGGAAATGCTTCTGTGCCATTCATTGTTTTTGTCATTCGTAATCAAGCAAAGATAGTTCTTGCTATGTGGGCAATATTATTTCTTGGCGCTTTGATATCCTTACTTGGTTTTTGGAAGGACAAAAGCGGCTTCCAGAGAAACACTTAAATAGTTCTTTATTTATTCTTTATGATTATGAATTGGACCAAACTTCTCTATGTCTTGATCATTGTTTTATTGTATGTTCCCATGGTGTTCTTGGGCGCAAATGTCTTTTTTCCCCAATACACGGGAACAAATTCATACTACCATGGTCCTTATGCTGACTGCTATGGAAAATATCCTTATCCTGCCAATCCTGAGAAGTTGACAACTCCGGAGCGTTCTGCGATTGATGAAAACCAGCGCAAATGCCAGGAAGAATTCCAAAAAGAGCAGGAGAAATTTGAACAAGGGAAGTTAGCATACGAAGGAATGAAATATGTGTTCATTTCGCTGTTTAACCTGGCAATATTATTGTTAGCGTTGTTCCTGCCAAAATTGCAGGACAGCGTCACGATGGGCCTGTTTTTAGGGAGCATCGCCGCTACTTTTGGGGGAACGGTCCGCTACTTTGACACCAGAAGCAAAATAGGGTTTGCGATTTTAGTAGTGACTTTCTTTGCCATGCTGTATTTTATTAACCGCAAGAAAGAGGATTTCCTGGATTGGGGAAAGGGGAAGAAGTAGTTATTTAATATGGCGAAATTATTGCTAACATCTACGGGACTTGCGAATCAAAAAATTACAAATTTGTTTTTGGAAATAATTAATAAACCTGTTTCTCAGATCAAGATTATTTTCGTTCCTACCGCTGCGAGAAGTAAAGAAGAATTGAAATATGTTGGCAAGTCAAAAAGAGAACTTCTTGATTTAGGTATTTTTGAAAGTAATATCAAAACTTTGAGTTTGGATAAACCAGTCTCATTTAAAGAAGTCAAGGGTTTTGATGTTATTTATGTTTGTGGCGGGAATACATTTTACCTGTTGAAAAAAGTCAAAGAAACAGGTTTTGATAAAGCGATTATTGAATTTGTAAAAACTGATAAACTTTATTTCGGAGTTAGCGCGGGAAGTATTTTGGTCTGTCCTGACACCTCTATTGCAAGTCCCTTTGACGAGAATGATGTTAACTTAACTGATTTTACAGGACTAAATTTAACAGATATAATTGTTTCTCCCCATTATAACAAGAAAGAAAAATCAATCATTGATAAATTTAAGAAAAAGTCGCAGTACCAAGTCGTACCTTTAACAGATAATCAGGCATTATTAGTTATAAATAGTGATACAAAAATAGTCGAATAGTGTGCGCATTTAGAACTCAACTGGGCGTTGTACTTTCACTCCTGTTGGTCGCCGACTGTCTCTTCTTTGAAAGACCAGTATTATTTATGCGTTATATGGATTTTCATCATTTTCTTTAACTTTCATCTCTCCTTCACTTTCCCTTCCACTAAATTTACAATCTTGGAAGGTCGTCCTTT